>JAKLLP010000002.1:0-298 GCA_023150055.1 Gammaproteobacteria bacterium
CAAGGCAGCGCTCCTTTGGTCTCCGCGGTCTTCACGAGGATGGCCGTCGACTTCTGCAGCGACAACCACAGCATTGGATTGACAAGTGCCATCTTGTTCACCAGACTGCGAGCTATCTCCTTCGCCAGTTCACGTGCGCCGAGAGACCTCTTGAGTCGAAAGGGTGCATCCTCTCCGCCGCCGAGTGGTCCGAAAATGAATGGTACACCGAGGTTCCCAAGAAACGAAGGATGCCTGAAAACACCATAGGTCAGATGAATTGCAGCGTCGAAGGGGCGCTCCATATGCAATTTTCGAC
>JAKLLP010000002.1:308-27536 GCA_023150055.1 Gammaproteobacteria bacterium
ATTTTCGACATAGTCCTATCACGCCGTATTGCCAGCTCGAATAGGTCATCTGTGCCGTCAGCGGAGAAAGCCGAATCCTCCGTGTCAGAACGGGCCTGTAGTAAACGACGCGAACTCCAGGCGGGAGCGGTTCGGACCAGCCTTCGACGGCATCCCGGCGACTGACATCCGTGATAACCACCACCTCGTGGGTACGCCCAAGTTCGACAGCCCATCTCCACCCAACTCCGGGCTCACTACCGACTCCCGGTGCGAAGGCAAAGGCACTCAGCAGAATTCTCATACCAGAACGCACCAGGTGAGCGACGAACCAGTCAGGGCCATATCGGAAAGTTAGGAAGCACAGCTTTCAGCCGCGCGAGGTAGAACGTCGTCGGTCCGATCGGATCAGCTCGGCTCAGAACTTTTCGGCAGTCATCAGATAGCTGCCGTACAGAGCCATTGGAAATCTTTCCCCAAGGTACCTTGTCATCTTTCCGCTTCCACGCACACGGATACGAGAGAAACCAACCATCCCAAGCCGCAGGGCTAGGATTCCAGCATGATGCTGGGTAAGATGTGCACCTCCAAGAATACTCTGCCGACGCACGATCCTCTTGATGTCACCAGGGTTCGGAGTGGTCAGAAGGAACTTTCCACCTATCCTGAGAACACGGAACACCTCGGCCAGCGTCGATTCGACGTCTCTGGGATACAGGTGCTCCAAAAACTCTCCGGCAACCACGACGTCATAGCTCTCGTCCGGCACAGGAATCGCAGTAGAAAGTCCATGGACGGTCGTCGAATATACAGCCGACGGCAACCGGTCCAGCCGATCCCGGACCGCATCCAGACCTGCGATCGACAGAGCGCCGTTCAGATCCTTGAGGACTCTTCCACCCCTGCCCGTGTTGCATCCGACATCGAGGACATCCTTCGAACCGTTTGGGATGTGACGGAAGAACTGCCTGTACCGCTCCTCCGTGAATGGGTCGGTTTCACTGACGGACTGGTCGGAGTTGAGAGCTTCGTAACGATTCATGATTCATTTCCGATCATCGGCAGCAGAACTTGCACCGTGCTTGACCATGCCTTCGATCGCGCATGTGAAGTAATTCTCACCCTGTCGAAATCCACGCGGCGCGTTGCGAATGTCATCAGGGCGCGCCCAAGTCCTTCGGGGGTTCGCTGAGTGACAACGATACCCGCAAACTCTGGCACACTCGATGAAAACGAGCCGACTTCGAAGCAAATTACCGGCACACCGAACCGAAACGCCGTGAAGAGCACGCCGCTCTGGTCGATGTGCCGATAGGGAAGGACGACCACATCCGCACCTTCGAAGACGAGACTGACCTCACCCTCTGGAACGAAAGATTTTCTCCACTTCACCCGATGACGAGGAGCGACGGATGCCATCAGCGCTTCGATCTCCGACTCGTACCTCCGCTCACGCGGTACACCCACGATCGAAACACTCACTGGCTGAGCACAGTATTCGAGTGCCTCGAGCAGAATGTCCACGCCCTTGTACCTCATGACAGCGCCGAAAAGAAGGACACGCAGTCGCCCTTCGTCTTGGCCTTGCATTTCACCGACTCCAGGTTCTCCATGGTCCGGGATATCGTCGACGCCATGCTCCATGATCACGATGCGTGCGACCGATATCCCGAATCTGGCTGCAAGTTCGGACGCAGCCCGCTCCGTATGGACGATCAAAAGAGAGGGGATCCTGTATATACTCGCAAGCAGGCGATCGGCCCCTTTCCCGGAGTCATGGGGCACGATATTGTGAACCGTCAGCCACAGGCGCTTGGAGAGGAGGCGCAGCAGCAGCAACTCCAGGACTGCACCCGGGCCAACTCCACCAAGAAGGAGACCGTTAAGATGGACGATGGCCGGCCTTCGAGTCGCGACATAGTAGTAGAGTCGAACGATGTAGGAAAGCAGGCCGATGGCCTTTCGAAAGGCAGAACGTGCAGGATTCTGTGATCCTCGGAGATTGACGAACTCGATCGTACGACGAAGGTCCTCGCACAGAGTCCTGTCAGAACCGATCAAAGTCACCGCCACACCGTTGTCTGCAAGTCCGTTCGCAAAGCCTTTCTCGTAGTTTGGCTGGAATCCATGGGACACGAGGACGACACGCTTTGACATCTCAGTTCATCCCGATCCTGTATATCACAGAGGCGCGTCGTTCCGGGCAAACCCTTGCCCGCACAACGAACGCGTTCTCCTTTTCGTCGTAGACGGGGAATGGGTCGCAGAGATTTCCGGGAATACGAACGAACGTTCTCCAGGATCCGGCCTCGCGTCGCAGCACCCTGATCCCAGAGGCAAATAGCCACTCCGTACCGTCGGGCGTGATCAGCACCTTCGATGCTCCGAACGGAAGAGCCTCGGGCCCCTGCCACCGACCAGTTGTCGGGTCCAGTCGTGCCAGCATCCTCTCCGCACCACGAGGCTCGAGTATGGCAAGAACCTCGCCGTTGCTCTTGACGGCGAGATCCTTCGCTGTATTGAAGTAGGTGCCCTGCGGCCACAGACCGATCTCCCTTTCAGCCGAGCGGACAGAAATATCGGAAGGGTAGCCCGATTCGATCAGCTTCGAATGACTGGGCGCTATCGTGTAGGATCCATCCAGACCGGATCTGGAGTCCCAGGTCGTCCATATCGCGTGAAGACTGCCTGCTCCGTCGAAGCCGATCCTGACGTTGTATGGAACATGGCGTTGGTCGAACAGAAATGGCCTCGAATGCAGGCTCTCTCCGATTTCGTCGACAGCATCTCCGTGATCGAGTCGCATCTCCTTGCCGATCGAGTTCCAGACTCTTCTCTCCGAGTCGTATCGGGCTATTCCTGCTGCAAAGCTCCTCCGTCCCCATGGCCTGGCCGGCTTCAGGGCATATCGATACGTCAGGTACAGATCACCGCGTGGCGCCGTGAAAAAGGCTGGATACGTAATCTGATTTCCTGGAACTGCCGCCCTACCGGGACCTGGGAAGTTCGTCTTGTTTCTATCACGTATCGTCTCAAGCTCCTGCACGGAAACATTCTCGCCACGGAATTCGAACGCATCGATCGAGTACGCAGATGCAGAGACGACATATTGCCATGGCATGTGATGCATGTTGTATGCCACATGAATGTGACCGTGGCGGTCGAAGGCCACGGACGGCTGGGTGTGATAGGCGTCGTGGAGTGTTCTGGTCTCGAGCGTCCTCTCGCTCCATTCCCACACTCCGGTCGGGCCACGCTTGCCCAGCCGGACTCGTGTCGTCAGAAAGCCGATGGCCTGTCGTGCCGGATCGTCTTCGACCTGAGCGAGCACCACATAGCCGTTGCGGACAGCCAGCGGTGTCGCAGCCGCGGACACATCGCCGGTCGGCGACACATTCGCAACTTCGAGCAGGCGTTCTACTTCGGGGGGAGAGGCTTCTCCGCCCTCGGTGACACAAAGTAGCAGAGCCAGAACGAACGCCCGTGTCATACGCTCCGCACTCCGACGGATGCGGATTTTCTTCCGACACCGCTTCCCAGGGTGCGACGGCGTTCGTTCGACGCGACCTCGAATATCGATACGGAAAGCACGATCCACCACAGATGTCCAGTTCGAACGAAGCTGGTCTCCGAGACGTTGAGGAGCATGGCAGCCAGCAGAATGGCCCCGTGACAGAGCGCGGGAACACGATCTCCGCTGCGATACCGTCGAATCAGGGCGACGAAATGGAACCCCAGGACCACGAACAGCAGAAGAAGACCCAGGATCCCAAGTTCGTTCGTGACGTCGATGTAGCCACTGTGGGCCTGTCCAGGCTGCCACGCGAAACTGCGGACGATGGTGGCCGATTCTCCATCGACGCCGGTCCAGAACGCACCGTAGCCGGTGCCCAGGTAGGGATGTCGCAGTATCTCGTTGAACATCATCGTCCAGAGATCGGTCCGACCCGTCAGGGTCGCGTCCTTGCCGACCGACTCCACGCCTGCAGAGAACAGTGCGTGGAGGGGCACGGTACCTTCCACGACGAAGTAGCCGAAGGCTCCGGCAAGAGTCAGCATGGCCGCGGCTATCCCCATGGCAAGTGCCGGCGCCCCATGTTTCAGGCAAAGCATCCAGTAGAGAATCATGAAGACACTCGCTGCAGCCGTTGCGATGCTCGTGGTACTGCCGGTCGCGAGCAAAGACGCCCATGTCAGGGCCCAGGCTCCCCAGATCACGACGCCACCTCCATGCCGAAGCGCGTGGTAGAGAACGAGGATCACCATCAGCATCGAGAACTGCCCCCAGACGTTCTTGGTGAACGTGATCCCCCTGAAACCACCTGCCGAATCGAACGAAGAGTCGATGGTCAGTCCCGCGAGCAACCCCAGCAGGAGGATGACCATGCCCGGCCATGTGAAGGCCAGCAGGGCGTCGCCGTCGGCCTTCTGGCGCACCAGTGCCATGGCAACAACTCCGACGCCGACTAGCTGCAGGACACGCTTCGCAGACACCAGCAGTTCGTTCGACCAGATCAGCGAAAGGACCGCGAAAGCAAGCAAGACGAAATAGGGTATGGAGAGACTGGTCCGGTCCAACGAGAGTCTCTTGTCCGGACCGCGAAGAGAAAGGTAGAGGGCGATGGTAAAGAGCAGACTCCAGCCGACCTGTCGCAACGTGCTTCCTTCGGATGCGCTCGCGAGGGACCCTCCTCCGAAGGGGATCAGGCAGAGGATCAGCACCATCGTTGCGACCAGCCACTTCTCCGGCTTTCCGGCCACGAGAACAGCCGGGAGGGCAGCACCGAGAAAGGCTGCCACGAGAAAGTAGGGACCGAGCCCGATCAGATACGCATAGACGGTCTGGAGCATTTCACTCAAGACGGCTGAAGCCGCCTCTCCCAGTAATTTCTGGCACGTGGCACGATCAGCGCGAGTTGGAGCACCTCCACCACGCACAGAGTTCCGATGATCCAGAGCGGGCCCCTCTCGGCGAAGACGAGGTAGCAGGGCACGGAACCGAGTACCGCAAACAATGTCACGTGATGCAGGATCCTGTAGCCGCCGGGGTCCGTCATCAGCGTGGCCATATACACGTTTCTGACAAACGCGAGGGTGAAGTAGACCAGCCAGGCCAGCACGAGCGTCTGCAGACCGCTGTACTCCGCACCGAGCAGCGGCTCGATCCATGGATAGACCGTCAGGAGCACCAGGGTGAGGACGATCGAGAACACGATGGCGGCTGCGCTGCTGACGTTGGTCACCCTCCTCACCGAGACGACCTCACCCGCGGGAAGCCAGCCGGAGAACTTCGGTCGATACCAGTTACCCCAGGCCGTGGCCAGAAGTCCCAACGGCATCACAAACAATCGTGATGCCCCGAGATCCGCGACTGCAGCAAGTCCGGCGAAATAGGCTGCAACCGTCGAAAAGGAAGTCAGATTTATCCAAGTCAACAGAACCGACGGAAGAGCCCATCGGGCACAGGACCAGATCGAGGTCATCGACGGACGATGGATCGATGCACCCTGCGTGCCCCCGACCCTGCCCACAAGCGGCAGGGCAGCTGCAAGCCCTGTCAGGGCCAGTGCCATGCCGGCGTCCAGCACTCGGTTCCACGCTGCCACTCCGAGTCCTGCAAGGAGCAAGGTGCCATAAACAAGGTCACCGAGAAGGGCCTGAACCCCTTGGCCTTGCACATAACTCAACGAACGCTGAGCCTCCCGAATCACCGTTCCAATCACAGCCAGTGCGAATCCGAGACAGAGAACTGCCCGGATCCCTTCCCCCGCGTCTCCCGTCACCCGGAGGTAGCCCCAGAGCAACACACCGGCGAGCAACGCCCCTGCACCAGCGAGAATCATGTGCAGCGTGACGGCGGTTCGCTTCAGGGCGGTCTTCGTTTCTGGACCGGATGCCGGCAGCAACGTGGCGACAGGAGAGTTGATCAGAGCGTTCTGTATGCCCTGAACGAGGAGCAGCATCGACCCCAACAGAACATAATACCCATATTCCTGCTTGCTGACTGTCGTGATGAGAATCATCGAGACAGTCAGGCCCAGCAGGCTCAGAAAAGCCTGATCGACAATTGCCGCGAGGGGATTCAGACGAGATGATAACTTCATCGTGCTTGTCGTTCGGCACAGCCGTGTCCGGGCTGCGCGAAATCCGGCCGGAGCATTTCTTCTCCAACGCGCCGACCGGACCTCTTTCCAAGCCGATGTCTGCCCTGAGCGAACCGCCTCGCGCTCATGGCGTGCACAGCTTCACACCGATGCCCTCGGCAGCTTTCGATCGGGACCTTCGGTCCCACAGGCCGGCCCTCTTCCTGCTCCGAAACAGACTGTCCCGGCTGCTTGGACGTCCAGCACCCTGGAATGCCGGTGCATTTGCAGCGTCCTGGCCATGTACGGCGCTGGCGTTCAGAGGATGCTTGCGCCTTTATCCGGCAAGGCCTGCCAATCTTCTCCGCTCGGCAGGGGAAAGGCTTCCCACGAGAGCCTCCACAAAGCTCTTGTGGACCTCGAACGCTCGTTCACTGTCGGGATCGACGGTGGAGATCCTGAACAGGAGTCCATCGGCGATGTAGCCTTTCATTGCGTACCGAATCTCCTTGATCTTCTTGTCCAGTCCGGGCTCCACCGCCTGATCACCCAATGTGGTCCAGTACGTCACCGGCTCCGGTCGGTTATGGCCATAGAAGGTCTCGAGGCGGCGTACCGGAATGTACCCGAACGAGGTGGACAGGTATCCAGGTGTGTTACTCTTCACCTGAAATCCCTGGGCCGGATAACATATTTCAGGCTTATGGACCTGAAAGGAGTCGTTCTGATTCTTTCCGTAGGCGATCGAGAGCATGACCCGATCACCCCGCTCGTTCACATAGGTCCTGCTGATCAGTTCGGAGTAGAGGATATTCAGAAGGTCAGCAGCCTGAGGATTGACCACTCCTCCGGATACTTGGACCTGCCTCCAGCCGCCGAACGATTGGGGGAGGGAGGGCTCGATCTTCAGGACCGGTCTTGTATCGGCCAAGTAGACAGTAGGCCGGACATAGTGTGCAGCACCTGCCGTCAAGGCCATAGCCAGCGCGAACGCTGCTGCAGTGGCCGTGTGCTTCACCATGGATTCGGTCTGTCCTCTAGAAGGAAACGTAGCGCTGCTCATGCCGTTTCGCCGTGTTGGGTATTTCCGAAGCGTCGGACTCCCCAGCGGATCAGGCCATCGGTGGCCATGATCAGAAGCAGAGCCGCCATGAAGAGCACCATGCCTGCGAATCCGTGCAGGAAGCCCTGCCCCGCCTCGTCTCCGAGGTGGTATGTGATCAATGTCAGCGCGATCACACGGATGACGTTGGCAATGAAGCTGATGGGGACGATCAG
This sequence comes from Gammaproteobacteria bacterium, assembly GCA_023150055.1. Taxonomy (GTDB): domain Bacteria; phylum Pseudomonadota; class Gammaproteobacteria; order Steroidobacterales; genus QUBU01. The sequence continues at coordinate 7,649 of JAKLLP010000002.1, forward strand.
CACGGCGAGCGTGACGTTGCGCGCGACGCTCTCGTGCCGCACCAGATTAAGGTACAGCAGGCCGAGTGCCTCGAGGGTGAACAATGTATGCAGACCGGCGCAGGCATCGGCGACCAGCAGCTGGTACTGACCGATCTGCAGCACCACACCCGTGCGGCTGATGGGATACCCGAACAGCGCCAGCGTCGCCTCGGCGACATAGGAGACCGCCATCTTCATCGGCTGCGTCAGAGTGTCGACAACGACACCCGGCAGCGGAATCATGAACACCATGAAGAAGAGCGGAAACCAGAGAGTTGCCAGGCTCCGGGTTCCCGCCAGCGCCAGTACGATTCCAGCGATCAGCCAGATCAAGGCCCCGACTTCGAAGAGAAGAATGTCCTGAGAGCGCCCGATCAGGTACATCAGCAAGCCGACGACGAAGACGGGCCAGCCGAGCGCGGGCCGTGGCCGATGGGCCGCGGCCACGAATTCGGGCCACTTGCGCCATAGCAGCCAGAGGCTGATTCCCAGCACGATCGGGCCGTGGCCCTGGTTATCGCTGGCCCAGATGCCGTGGAACAGCCCCCAGAAGGTCGGCAGGTACATCGTCAAAAGGCCCGCCAGGACCAGCAGCCAGGGCACCAGGGTGCCGGCACCCTGCACCCGCCATGCATTCCGGGCAAGATGGGCAATTCCCTCCGATCTGCCGGAGGACGCATCTGGAGAACTACGCTCGGGAGCAACGACAGACATGTTCTTGGACATCAGCGATGCAGGCAGGGTGGCCACGGTGGGTCCCGCAGCTGCCCGAAGCAGGCCAACGGGGGCCGTGAAACCGGTGCACGATCGATCGGGGCGTCGGCGATGCGGACGGTCAGAACTCGTTGACGATGACACCCGCGAGCTTCGCGGTGGTCGCGCCGACCATCTCGACCAGTTCGTTCATCCGGTTCACCCGGGTCTTGTTCTTGCGGGCCAGCAGAAGGGCGGCGCCACACTTGGAGGCCACCACCGCCGCATCGCTGCCCTGACTGCAGGCCGGAGTGTCGACCACCACATGATCGAACTTGCGCAGCAGCTCGCCCATCAGCAGGCGAAACGCCGGACGCTCCAGCAATTCGAGCGGGTTGGGTGGCGTCACACCGACGGGCATGACATACAGGCTGGGAATATCGGGAGCCTGATAGATAACGTTGTCTTCCTGCCGCCCGCTCAGGATGCCCGACAGTCCGCTTCCGTTCGGAATGCCGAACAACTGGTGCAGCCGAGGGCCGCGCAGGTCGGCATCGACCACCAGAGTCCTGCCTCCCAGCTGCGCCAGCGCGATGCCCAGGTTCGCCACGAAGAAGGTCTTGCCGTCGCCCCGATCCGGACTAAGCACCGCCAGCGCCCGCTTGCCATCGGTGGCCCCGAACACCCTCATCATCAGCTGACTGCGAATAGCCCGGAAAGCTTCGGCCTGGCGGCTGAAAGGCTGTGCCGAGACCACCAGCTCCGGGTTCGTCCCCCGCCGTTCGTCCGGTGTGAACGGGTAATGGAACTGCTGGCTGAGCGCGAAGACGACATCGGAGTCGGTGGCCAGGCCCAACGCCACCGCGGCCTCACCGAAACGGACCCCGTGCTGCTGCTGGTAGGCGATGATCGTGTCGACCTGCTCGTCCGACAGGTTCTTGATCTGGCGGATGATGTCACCGATGCTGCGCTCCTGGTCGAAGCGGCTGTGAACATCATCGGAGGACTGCTGATGCACGAGGGTCGGCCCCCGATGCAGGGCGGAAGGACGAGCAGCGGCGTTCAAGTTGGGCTCCTGAGGGGTCTTCTGGATGGCCGGGCGAGCGGTCACTGCATGCTGGGTTTGGGGAGTCGGGCCAGCACATTGCCCGGCAACTGCAGCGAGCTTCCGCGAGCCCCGCCCCGCATCGGCCGCGGCAGGCTGCCGAGCACCGGCAGACCCAGCCCTTCCGACAGGTCGTCCAAGCCTCGCACCCGGCGGTCGGTCAGCTCCCGCAGCAGTGCAGAACCCACGCCCAGGAGGGCGCCGAGGAAGACACTCAGCAGCAGGTTCAGTACCACTCTCGGCGAAGATGCCTCAGAAGGCTCGGTGGCCGGGCTGAGCACCGAAATGTTCGTCTGCGTATTCTGGCTTTCCAGATTGGTCTGGCTCATGCGCTGCACCACCTGGTCGTAGGTGCGCTGCGCGGTCTCCACCTCGCGCTGCAGCACGTTCACCTCGTCACGCTGCTGCTTGAGCGCCAGCACCTTGGCTCGCTGAGCTTCCAGGGAAGCGCGGATCTCCTGCTCACGCTGGCGTGCGATGGTGTCGGTGACACCGACGCTGCCGGACACCCGCTGGCTCTCGGTCGCCAGTCGCTGGCGCAACTCGGCAATGTTGGCCTTGAGCTCCACGACCTGCGGGTGGGCTTCGCCCAGACGGGCACCGAGCTCCTGCAGGCGGGCCTCCTGCCTCGACAGGTCCGAGCGCAGTCCGGCGACCACGGGGTTGTTGATCACGTCCGCGAGTTGGTCGGCCGAGCTGCGCGCCTGGGCCGAGCGGCTGCGCGACTCGGCAGACACCGCCTGCAGGGCCACGAGCTGCGACGTGAGTTCGTTGAGCCGCTGGTTCTCGATGTCGAAGCGCTCGTCGGTGGCCAGAATCCCGTGCTTCTTCTGGTAGGCCGACAGCCGCCCCTGCGCCTGCTCGAGGGCGTCGCGCAGCTCCTTGGAACGCGCGTCGAAGAACTCCGTGTACTGCTTGGCCGGCGAGATGCGCAGCCCGATGCTCACGTCCATGTAGGCCCGCACGAACGCATTCGCCATGGCCGCCGCATTGCGGGGGTCGTCGCTGGTGTAGGCAATGTTGATCACATTGCTCTCACGCGACGGCCTCACGTCCAGCTCACGCTTGACTGCAGCTGCTAGCCAAGCCTCAAAGCTGCCCTTGCCCTGCGTCGCCTCCAGCCACTTCTGCCGCGCGGCGAAGTTCTCGGTCATCCGCAGGCCCTGCACCACGCGCAGCGCAACACGTTCGCTCTGCACGATGTCCACCTGCGTGGCCATGTAGGCCGGCGTGGCCATCGCCCCCAGCACCATGCCGATCACTGGATCCGGGGAGCGCACATCCAGCACCACCGCGGCCGAAGCCGTGTACTTCTTGGGCAGCATCAGACTGACGGCCAAGGTGGCCCCGACCGTCAGCACGAACACCAACACGGCCAGCAGCCAGCGCGCCTTCAGGATCGAGAGGAACTGGGAGAAGGTCATGGCCAGGGCTTTCTGAATCGGGAAGGAGAAGGGGCCGGGCGACTCGTGCAGGGGTCAGAACAGACTCTCGGCCACCCGAACGACGTCGCCGTCCTGCAGGGCGGACGTCATCGGGAGTTCGAGGGCCATCACCACGCCGGAGGCGTCACGGCGATGCACCTTGATGCCCTTTTCGGTACCACGCTGGGTGAGACCGCCGCCGGCAGCCAGGGCCTGCATCAGGGTCATGCCGCGCTCGAGGCGCATGGCGCCGGGCCGCTGCACCTCGCCGTAGATGTAGACCAGCGGCTGGCGGTCCACGTAGAGGGTGTCGCCGTTGACGAGCACCGGATCCTGCAGGCCCGTGGAGCCCGAGAACATCGCGGCCACGTTCATGGCCACACGGTAAGGCTTGCCTTCGCGCAGGCCGGTCAGCGTCACCACATCGGCACCGCCCGGGGCCACGCCGCCGGCGATGGCCAGCAGCTCGCTCATGCGCATGCCGGGCGCTTCGAGCGGATAACGGCCGGGCCGCCCCACCATGCCGAGCACGCTCACCTGGTTGCCGCGCACCTGCATCACCAGGATGCTCACCTGCGGCTGGCGCAGAAAGTTGCCGCGGAGCAGCCCCTCGGCAATGGTGCGCTCCGCTTCCGTCACCGAGCGGCCGCCCAGCACCACCTGGCCCAGCAGCGGGTAGCTGATGGCACCCGATTCGTTGATGCGCGTCTCGAGCGTCAGGTCCGGATTCTGGTAGACGTTGATGCGCACCACGTCACCGGCACCGAGCACATAGTCCTTCTTGACATCCTGGGCCTGCGCGCGCCCCGGCCACATCGCGAGAACGCACAGCAGGCACAGGGCCATCAGCACGAGGCGAAGGGGATGAGAGGTCCGGACCATGTCGACGTTGCGGGAGTTCATGCGTTGCAGTGACAGTTGGAAGCAAAGAATCGGGCACACGCTTTCGCGTGGCCCGAACCGTATCAGCCGAGGCGGCCCGCGACGCGCATCACTGGCTGGCAGCCGGCGTCGGCGCGACGGTAGGCGCCTCCACACCGCTGGCGGCGCCCTCGGGTGCGTTCGCGAACTGTCCCTTGTACTCGATCTGGGCCGCCGCACGCAGCCGCTTGATCTCCTCGGACACCAGCTTGCGCTTGCGCTCGTTGAGCAGGAACTGCTCGATGGCCGGCCGGGCCTTCTCTTCGGTCACCGGCGCCGGCTTCGCGCCGGCCACGATGATCACGTTCAGGCCGGTGGGCACCGCGATGACCAGGGACTGCCCCTCGTTCAGCGGCGCCAGCCTGTCCAGCAGCGGCATGGGCAGGCTCTCGGGCGCCTGGGTCACGTTGCGCACCGCGTACTTGATGTTGGCCGCACGCAGGGCGTTGCCCAGTTCGTCGGCGCTGCGCACGCCCTGCAGCTTGGCACCCAGCGCCTCGCGCTGATCGGCCGGCGCCTCGATCATGAACTCGCTGAGCGCGTAGATCCGACGCTGGGCAAACAGCGCCGGCTTGCTGGCGTAGTACTGGCTGATTTCCTCGGGCGTGGGCTTGCTGGCGCCCTCGGCGACGCGATCGGCATAGGCGCGCGCGATGATCTCGCGCCGGGCGGCTTCGATGGCAGACACGACGCGCGGATCCCGGTCCAGCTTCTGCTCCACGGCCTGCTGGATCGCCAGCTCCTGATCGATCAGGCCGTCGAGGATGCGCTTGCTCGCCGCCGGCACCATCTCGGGCTTGATGCCGCGCTGACCCTGCAGCACGTGGTTGATCTGGTGAACCGAGATCTCCTCCTTGTTCACCTTGGCGGCCACCTGCGTGGCCCCCCCTTCCTTGCCGCCACCGCCGCAGGCGGACAGCAGGACCGCCACGCCCAGCGCGACACCGCCCAGGGAGAAGCGCGCAGCATGACGGCGCAGGCGGGACTTCGAAGCAGACTGAATCGGAGTTGACATCATGTTTGGAGTGCTTGCCCCGGACAGCCCGACACGTCTAGAACCGATGTCGCCGCCCTGAGGTGATCGATGGAGATGCTGGAATAAGCAAGGGAAACCGAGGGCATCTTAGCGGTCACCCCTCCCCGGCCACTCCCCGGTTTGGAGGGGGAAACCGGCCCCGTGCACAAGCGCCGTTAAGTTCGCACGGAAGATGTCAGCAGTTGTTGCCGATCACAATGCCCGGCCCACGAAAGGGCCTGCCGACAGGCTGGCGGTGGTTCACCGCCTGATCCAGAGAGCGACGCGAGGTGCCCGGCAAGGCCGGTTCGGGCGGACGCTCGGCATCCGCATCGGGGGGCGCACCTGCCTTGACAAGGCCTGTCGGGCGGCATTGCGCACCGCGTGGCACGGCCGTGGCCTTTGGCCGGGTGCCTGTGCCGTTAGGCAAATCGTGACTTGGGCGGAGGTCCGGCGCAACGCATCCATGCCGTTCGACGTCGGGTCGGCAGTGACGTTGGTGGCCACGTCTTCAGGGACGGCACCTCCTCATCGAGAGGATGGGCGGCGTGCGCCTCGGGTCGATCTCACGACCATTGCCGTCTCGCCCGCTCGACGACGGACAGCAGTGCCTCCAACGCATCGGGCCACGTGATGCGTTCCTGCTCGAGACGCACCTTCGCTCCCCAGCGACCCGAACGCAGGCCGTCGAACACTTCGCGCTCATCCGCGGTGAGTTCTGCCAGCTCAGCGTCGGGGTACTGAGCTGGCTCCTGGACCGTGAGCGCGGCATACCGCTCGAGCGTGGCCACGTCCATCATCACGGACCGGGTCAAAGGCAAGACTTGGCGAGCGCGCGCGAGGATGGCGAGACCATGCGTGTCGATGTCGCCCCAATAGACCGCAGGGCACGCCTGGAGCCATGGAATCGTACCCAGCGTCGCGACCGCAGCGCCCAGGCGCATGAAGGCCACCACACCCGTCATGTCGGGGAGCGCCACACCTGTTTCCTGGTTTTCGACCATCAGCAGCACCTGCGGCGCCAGCTGGAGAGCCGCCAGTTCCTCCACCGGCGCCTCGATGTCCTTCAGGCCTCCGACCTGCGCGCGTAGGGCAGGACACAGGACTCGCATGCGCACCCGGTGGGGCGTGCGAGCCAGGCCGCAGGCCGCGTAGAAGTCCGTCTCGACCTCGCCACCACGCAGCAAGCCCAGCAAGTCCACGATGAGGCCCCGACGCTTTTCCAGCCACTTGGTGTCCACCCCCTCGAGGGGCAGCTGCCGCACGTAGAGACCCGACGCGGGGTGGTCGAGCATCCAGGCCAAGGCCGTCAGGAGCCGAGCGTAGTCCGCCTCGGCATAGTCGGCCAGCACGTCGAAGTAGCGTGCCAACCCTCGGCGCTCCTGGAACTGCGGCCAGCGTGACACCAGGTCGGCGTGCCGCTGGGCCGCCCGCCGCCAGCGCCGCTCCTGCCCGCACCAGGCGGCCACTTCGTCAGGACCGGGCAACACGACCGAGGAGGGCAGCGTCTGCGAGCCAAGGCGCAGGTACTTGCGCGGCTCCTGGCGCAGTTCGCCGGCACCCCGCCAGTTCGCCCAGGCGTCGACCCAATGGCGCACGGCCGAGATGTCCGCGGTGAAATCCGCTTCCGTCGGAACACCGAGGCTCACTTCCAAGGGCCAGTCACCACCGCCTTCGAGCCAGGCGCGATGCTGGTTGTTGTACCGGCGTATGAGCCAGTCCTTGACCTGCTCAGGCGTCAGCAGCTTCTTCGACATCGTCGGTGCTCGTGGTCAACAGGAGGCGTTTGCCCTCGGTGTCGTAGTCGATGGGAATGGCGCAGGAGGTCTTGCGGTCCTTGATGTGGATGAAGCAGGCCCCGCCGATGAAGGGCTCAAGCGTCATCACGGACTTCAGCGGCGTGGCGACGACCATCTGGAATCCAAAGGTCTTGAAGATGTTCATGGCCATGGTCGTGAACTCGGCGTCGGCCTTGTCGAAGGCTTCGTCGAGGAAGACCGTCGAGAAGCGCGGCAGCGCCCGGTCCTGGCCACCGAGCTGATAGCGCAGCGCCGCCGCCAGGCAGGTCGCCGCCAGCTTCTGTCGCTGACCGCCGGACTTGCCTGCACCGCTGCGGTAGACCTCGACCTCCTTGTTGAATTCGTTGAGCTCGCGGGCCACGAACTCCACGTGCTGGCGGACATCCAGGACCAGCGCACGCCAGTTCTTGTCGGCCGTCTCCTGGCTGGCCAGCCGCTTGACCAGGCCGCTGATGACCTCGAAGCGCTGCTCGGCCTCCTTCGCGTTGGTCGTCAGCATGTTGCTGAGGGCGCTGCGCAGGGTTTGCTTGAAGGCGACGACGTCCTCCAGCAGCTTCTCCTGGGTCTCGATGACCAGGTGCGTGCCGGGCCCGAACGGTGCCGTTTCCAGGCTCTCGTTGACGAGGGACATGCGGTCCCGAATCGCCTTGCGCTCCTGGTCCAGCTGCGTTTGCAGCATGGTCAGGTTCTGGGCGCTCTGGTCGCGCAAGAGCTCCAGGAAGCGCTGCTCGTACTTCGGCAGCCCGTCCGTTTCCAGGCGCGCCAACTTGGCAAAGAAGTCCGGGGCACTGGCCATCCTGGGGTCCAGTCCACCCGAGTCGGCCGGCCACAGTCGCACGAAATCCGCCAGGCGGCGCTCGATGCTGTTCTCCAGGTCCTTGATGCGACTGCTCACCTCACGCTCGTCGGCATTGATGCCACGAACCACCTGCGTGGTGGCGTTGTCGAGCGTCTCCCAGCTCATGTCCGGCAGGTAGCGGGCGTAGCGCTCGTCGAGGCCCTGCCGCTGGAAGGGCGTGAGCTCGACCATCAAGAACTCAATGCGCAGCGATTCGATGCGTCGCTGCAACTCCTGGAGCTTGCTTTGTTCTGCGGATACCTGCCCCAGGTAGTTGCTGTGGGCGCGCCGGGCCCGGTCGTGCGTGGCCTCCTGCGCCTTGATGTCATCGTCCAGCCGGGCCAGGTCCGGGCGTTCATCCTTCTCACGCTGGATGCGAGCCTTCAAGGCGTCGATGGTGCCGATGGCCGAGTTCACGTCGACCTCGTCCCACTCGGTGTTCGCCAACTGGGTGTAGGCCTTCAAGCGTTCACGCTCGGTGGACTCTTCGGCCTTGGCGGTCTCGAGCGCCTTGCGCAGCTCTTCAATCTGCTGAGACAGCCGGTGAGCTTCCTCCTTGAAGTGGGCAAGCTTGGCGGCGTTGTCGAAGCCCAGCACCCAGCGGCTCGGGTCGTCGACACGGTGGCGGTCGTTCTTCTCGTGACGGGTGCTGTTGTGCTTGACCTGGCCTTCGCGGGTGATGGCGCGGGGGGCTGCACGGAAGGCATGGACCGTGTCCGCGCAGTCGTAGTCGAAGTGTGTCTTGAGTTCTTCCTTGACCCAATCGGCCTGAGGCGCGTTGGCGAAGTTGAGCTTGAGAATCAGGGAGTTCTGGCCCGGGCCGCGCGGCGCGGAGGTCTGGGACATCGTCCGGAAGTAGACGACCCGCTCACCGACGTTCGTCTCGTTCAAGTAGGCCGCGACCTGTGCGTAGTGGCGGTCCTCCACCAGCAGCGATTGCGCGAAGCCGTTGAGCACCCGCTCGATGGCACCGCGCCATGGGGCCTCGTCCTTGCGGACCTCGATGAGCTCGCCAGCGAACGGCAGGCGCTCTTCGGCGATGCCCAGCGCGTGGGCCATGCGCTCGCGCACCGCCAGCATTCGGGCCGGGATGCTCGAGCGCTGGCGTTCGAGGGACTTGACCTCGGTGACGACTTTCTGGAACTTGTCCGCGGCCTCGTCGGACTGTTTGCGCAGCTCGTAGGTCCTGTCCGCCTGCTCCTCCCGCTTGGCATCGGCTTCGAGCAGGGCGGTACGGGCCGCGTCCTTGCGCTGGGTGAACCACACCGCGCTGTCGGGCGGCGCCCAGCCCAGGGTGTCGCACGCGGCGCGAACCGTCTCGCGCTTGGCAACCCGCTTGTGCCGGGTGGTCTCGGCCGCCTCCAGCTGGGCAGAAAGGTCCTCCAGCAGACTGCCGCCCATGCCGCTGCGCTGGTCCTGCAGCGAGCGCAGCTTCGCAAACTCGTTCTTCTCGACGCCGTCCAGGCGGGCTGCTTCCTGGGCCATGCCGGCGAGGTCGGTCTGTTGTGCGGCGACGGCTTCATCGAGCAGACGCTTGCGCGTCTGCTCCTTGTATTTGTCCACGCCGGCGGACAACTCGTCGAGTTCGCTCTTGGTTAGGCGCGCCTTGTCCAGCGCCTGCGCCTCCTCCTGGGCCGGCTTGAGCGTCTCGATTTGCAGGCGGGCTGAGACCACCGCACGGTGGGCCTCGTTCAGCTCGGCGAACTGGTCCACGAGCTTCTCGGCCAGCTTGAAGGTCTCCGGCGGCTCCAGCATGAAGTCGCGCATGAACTCGTTCAGGTCACCCAGGTTCTTGGCGGCCTGGGTCTTGTGCAGCAGGCGCAGGGCCCGTTCGCTCTCGATGCCGAGCAGCCGCCGGAAGCGCTCCTGGTAAGCGCTGAACTCATCCCGGACGAAGGCATCGGGCAGGTCGAACTTGAAGCGTCGGACGTCGAAGTCGTGCTCGGGGAAGAACTGCAGCTCCTGCAGGTCCAGTTCGCGTTCGAGCACCAGGTAGAGCCGCTTCACGTCGGACAGGCTGGTCGACTTGCCGCGCACCCAGAGCACCTGGGCCAGCACCACGACGCGCCCGGTACCGTCACGGTAGGTCTCCGCCACGGCCGACCAGGTGGTGTCGGCGCGCAGGAACTGGGAGGCGTATTCGCCGGCGTCGGTGGTCTGCTGGGCCCAGGCACCGCGCACATAGGTCAGCAGGTTGCGGTCCTTCGAGCGCTTCTCGGCTTCTCGGGCTGCCACATTGAAGTCGACCCACTTCGGCGGGGTCATCACCGAAGCATGGCCATCCAGGACGGTCGACTTGCCGGAACCAGACGGACCGACGAACAGATAGCCCTGCTCGGCGATGTTCAGGCGCAGCAGCCCCTGGAAGGTGCCCCAGTTGAAGAGCTGCATCTGCCTGAGCTTCATCTGGTCGCGCTCGCCCGTGTCGACGGGCGGCTCGTCCATCGAGGCATCCATCGGGAAAAGGCTCTGAGGGGTCATGAGCGTGTTCACTCGAGGGCCTCCTCGTCACGGTCGTCGGCCTCGGACGCGGCCGCTTGGACCGCCGGGTTGCTGGCCATGCCAGCTTGGTCAAGGGTGTCGCCTGAGCCTTGCGTCCCAGCCTGGGCGATGGCCGTGTACGACTGCGCCAGGGCCTGTATCTCCTCGGCCGGAAACAAGAGCTTGAGCGTCGGCGAAATCTCGAAGCGCTCATCGCCCCCACGCAGCTTGTGCAGCAGGCTCAGCTTCTTGGCCTTCTCGAGCGCGTTCTCCATCTGCCGTTCGAAGCGAGCGTGGTCGACGTTCTTGTCGCGCTCGAAGACCCGCAAGTGCTCGACCACCTCGGTCTTGGAGACCACCGCACGCTCGCCCTGGGCGTCCGCTTGCGTCAGGCGTTGGCGCAGGAACAGGACCAGCGCCGACTCCAGGAAGGTGAGCGAGGCACGGCGCAGCAGGACGGGCGCGTCGATGTCATCGGCAACCACCTGGCGGGTGAAGGCGACCTTCTGCTCCCGGTCGACGACGAGGTCGAGGAACAGGTCGTGCAGCCGGGAGCGCAGGATGGCCTCGTCGCGCAGGAGCACGAGCCACAGCTTGGACTGGCGATGGCCATCGACGGAGGGGCCGAGCAGCAGCTGGACGAGCGCCCGACGGGTCTCGAGCGGCAACTGACCGGTATCGCCGGCGAAGGTCACGCCTGCATCACTGGGCGGGGCAGGCTCCACCTGGTCGACGGGGTCCTCGTCCACGGTGTCAGTGGCTTGAATCAAGGAAGCTCTCCCTCAGGAAATAGATGGCCGGGACGCGGGCACTGCGGTGCTGGCCGTCCTTGCCCTGCCAGCTGACGTGCTGCATGGCCTCGGTCACTTCGCCGTGCCTGGCGCCGAGCGCCACATAGCCCACCACCGAGCCGAAGCCCTGTTCGGCCGGGAAGCGCGCAAGCACGTCGGCGATGGAGGCCTGCGACGTGTCTCGGAGCACAGCCTGGATGTGCCCACGCAGCGTGCGGAAGTCAATTTCGGAGTGCCGCACCAGTTCTTCGACGTCGTCGATGCTCAGGTCGGACGGCGCCGCGTCGTCCATGCTGGCATCGGGCACCCGCAGGTTCGGGTCATACAGCCCCCACTGCGCGACCGAGCGGATGCGGCTGCTTGTCAGCGACAGGTCGAATCCCATGGGCTCGTTGGCGCGGACATGGTCCTTCGCGGCCAGGGCGGCCAGCTGGGCCTGTTTCAGCAGCGCATGCAGGCGGCGCTGCTCCTGGAACTCGCGACTTTGCACGAAGCTCTTGAGGCTGCGTGCGAACTGCTGCAGCACCTCGTGCACCTCACCACCTTCGGCCATCAGCGTCGCGGTCAACGACTGCAGGAAGCGGCGCTCACGTGCATCCAGGCGACGCGCGAAGCCGCGGCTGGTGACGGCATCCAGGGCCTCGGTCAGCGCAAAGGACTGCTCGCCGTCGGTCAGCAGGCGCCAGAACGCCGTGAAGGTGCGTCCGGGGTCGCTCTCTGCAATCAGGTCCACGCCGGCGAACAGGTGCTCCAGCACGTCGCCGCGGCTGCCGTCGTTCTCCATCAGGCTCTGACGCAAGTCGCGATTGAGCCGGTCGAAGGCGTCGCGCACATTGCGGAAGTCAGCCGCCAGGTCCTGGGCGAGCTCGATGACCTCTCGAGCGCGCTCAACGGCGCGGTCCTCCGGCAGGGTCTTCACGCCTCCGCGTTGAACCGTAGCGATTTCCTGGTCGATGCGCTCGCGCTCGGCCATCAGCGCGGCAAGGCGCGTCTGGGGGTTGGCGTCCGTCTCCTCGGCGAGGCGTATCACCTGCTGCATCACGTTGGCCAGTCGGCTCTCGGTCGCCGCCGTGCGGGGGCGCTGAAGGCCGTTGACCAGGCGCAACGCAGTGGCCGCATCGGCGGTGAGCTCATAGACCTCCTCGGACGCACCCGCCGGAAACCGCCGGGTCAGCCAGCCTTGGGTCAGCCAGTCCGCGGTGTAGGCCTGTGCCGCCTGAGGAAGTACGTGCCCCTGTCCGCGCAGGGCGTCGATGTGCCGCGTGAGCCGCTCGAGCAGGACGGACCCAGGCAGCACCTTGTCCTCTTCCATGAAGAGGGCGTTCAGCATGGCCAGCACCACCGGGCCGAGGTCGGCGGCCAGCAGCTTCCACACGCGGCCTTCACGCAGCGCTTGGTAGGCCTCCGAGGTGCGGAGCACCTTCACGCCAGACTCCCTTGGTGGACGTGAACACGGCGCCGGTGTGGGCCGCATGGCATTGGAATCGAGAGTTGCTCCAACATCGTCTCCCCGGCTTGGATTTGTCGGTTGGCGACCCCATTATGGGCATAGTTTTTATATTCGTCTACTACATAGACGTGTGCAACAATCAAACCCATGCGAACACCCCCCGCCGCACCACCCGCGACGCCGGTGCCCACCCCAGAGCCTCGAGCTGTGTCGCGCTGGGGGCAGGACCGTCGCCTGGCGTTCATCGACTTCCGCCTGCGGTGGGATGGCCGGCTGAACCGCTCGGACCTCATCGGCTTCTTTGGCATCTCGGTGCCGCAGGCGTCGCTGGACATCGCGCGGTACACCGAACTGGCCCCCGCCAACCTGACGTACGACCGCAGTGCACGGGTCTACGTCAGTGGCAGCCAGTTCGTACCACTGTTTCCGAGCACCAACTCTTCGCACTATCTCAGCGAACTGCTGGCCGCCGAAGCGGGGCTGCTCACGGCAGAGGCAACTTTCCTCGGCTGGCGGCCGCCGATGGCGTTCGTGCCCAGCCCGGGTCGTGCCGTGCTTGCGGACACGCTGGTGCCGCTGCTGCGCGCCATCCGCGAGGGGCGTGGCGTTCGCGTGCAATACCAGTCCATGTCGCGCCCGGAGCCTTCAGAACGCAGACTGACCCCACATGCCTTGGCGCACGACGGATTTCGGTGGCATGTGCGCGCCTACTGCGACTCCCGAGCCGAGTTCCGGGACTTCGTCATCGCTCGGATGAACGATGTTCAGCTGGATGAGCCCTCTGGCCCCGGCTCGGTGGGCGATACCGCATGGAATACGCTGACCGAACTCGTGCTAGTTCCCAATCCCAAGCTGTCGCCCTCGCACCGTCGCGCGCTGGAGGTCGACTACGGCATGGTGGACGGTGAGGCTCGGATGTCATGCCGCGAGGCGCTGATGTTCTACGTGCTGCGGCATCTGGGGCTTCACGTCGACCTGTCAGAGCACCCCGAGAGTCAGCAGGTGGTGCTCAAGGACAAATCACAGGTGGAGAAGGTCCTGGCCCAAACGCCCATTTCGTAGCGTCCTCGCCCTGAATCCCACCGTATCTGCCGGCTAAGCTGGTGGCACTTCAGGGTGGACACCGCCCCGCAACCAGGAAGTTGATGGCTGCTCAGCATGAGGAGACATCTCGAATGTTCGCCTCCCTCCAACACCGCGCCTTCCACGGCGAGCTCTGAATGCGGCGTCACAATCCACCCACTGGAGGCATGGGGTCATGTTGAAGTTCTTGAAACTCACCCAGGTGGGGCTGGCACCCACGCTGCAGATCGACTGGGCCGAGCGCATCAACCTGATCGCGGGCGACAACGGGCTGGGCAAGAGCTTCTTGCTGGACTTGGCCTGGTGGGCCTTGACGCGCACCTGGGCCGGGCCGGTGGCGCTGCCTGCGCCGAGCAGCAAGAAGGCCACCATCGAATACCTGGTGAAGGGCAAGTCCAGGGCTGCGACCCCGGTGGTATCCACCTACCGGCGCGCGGATGCCTCGTGGCCCCTGCCCGCCAGCCGCCCCACGATGCCGGGCATCGTGATCTACATCCGCATCGACGGTGGCTTCTCGGTGTGGGACCCGGCGCGCAACTACTGGCGCACCGACCCCGACCGCCCGGCGGCCTACCACTTCGGTGCCGCTGACGTGTGGAACGGCCTGGACATGGACGGCCGTCGGGTGTGCGAAGGCCTGGAGCGCGACTGGATCAACTGGCAAGAGGGCCGCAAACCCCAGTTCGAGGCGCTGGAAGCGGTGCTGCAGGCCGTTTCGCCGCCCAGCGAGCGGCTGCGCGTCGGGCCGCCGCAGCGGCTGTACATCGGCGAGGGGCGCGACCGGCCCACGCTGCTGGTGGGCTCGCAGTCCATCCCTGTCGCGCTGGCGTCCGCCGGCGTGCGGCGCATGCTGGCACTGGCCTACTTCCTGGTGTGGGCCTGGCACGAGCACCGCACGGCGGCCAAGCTGCTGGGCAAGCAGCCGGAGAATCGCGTCGTCATCCTCTTTGACGAACCGGAAACCCATCTCCACCCACGCTGGCAGCGCACCGTGCTGCCCAGCTTGCTGGCGGCCATCGAAAAGCTGCAGGGCCGTGGCGGGCACGAGCCGCAGATGCTGGTGGCGACCCATTCGCCGCTGGTGACCGCGTCGCTGGAGCCGATGTTCGATGTCGAACGCGATGACCTGATTCACCTGTCACTGCAGGACGGCCATGTGGTGGCCGAGCAGGGCGGCTGGGCCACGCAGGGCGACGCCACGAGCTGGCTGGTGTCGGAAACCTTTGGCCTGGAGCAGGCGCGTTCGGTGCAGGCCGAACAAGCCATCGAGGCGGCTGAGACGCTGATGCGGGGCGAGCGCTCGCACCTGCCTGGCCTTGGCACGCGCAAGGCGGTGCACGCCGCGCTGCAGCGGCTGCTGCCTGCCGGCGACCCGTTCTGGCCGCGCTGGCTGGTGACGACGAAGGCCATCAAGGGTGCGGGTGGAGGCGCCACATGATTCGCGTGGCCAAAGTTCCGAAGCCCACCCAGTTTGAAAAGAAGGCTGGGCAACCGGGCAAGCGGTGGTTGAAGGACAACCCCACGTCGACCCAGCGTCCCCCTGCGTACTGGAACGACTTCACGGCAGACCTGAGCGCGGGCTTTGGCGGGCTCTGCGGCTATGCCGCCATGCTCGACCCCACCGGAGGCACGGTGGATCACTACCTGAGCTACAAGAACCACCGGCATCTGGCCTACGACTGGGGCAACTACCGGTTTGCGTCAGGCATCTTGAATTCATCGAAGAAGACTGCCGACGACACGGTGCTGGACCCGTTCGAGGTGCAACCCGGCTGGTTCGAGATCCTGCTGCCCTCGCTGCAGATGCGCGTCACCGACGCGGTGCCTGACGCCATGCGAGCCAAGGCGGAGTTCACCTTAAAGCGCCTGAAGTTGCGCGATGGCGAGCGCATCATCCGCTGGCGTCAGTCCTGGTACGACATGTACAAATGCGGAGTCCTGACGCTGGACGGACTGCGGGGCGTGGCGCCGCTGATCGCCCAGGCCGTCGAGAAGGTCATTGCTCGAGGCGGCGTGGCGCCTTAGGCAGGAGGGTAGTCACTCATGTCGCCCAAACGCCAAAACATCGACACGAGTGATGGACATGTCGCTGCCAGCGACATAAGGTGAGGACGTATTGCCCAAACGCTGAAAGGTCATCATGAGCTGGCAACCGGACCGCCCCTTCAACGACCTGCCGCCCGTTCCGGCGGCCGAGGTGCTGGAGACGCGGGCGGTGCTGAAGGCCTGCATTCCGGCCCGGGCCGCGCTGGCGGCGCTGAACCAGGCGGCGGCGCTGATGCCCAACCCGGCGATGCTGGTCAACACGCTGCCGATGCTGGAGGCGCGGGACAGTTCGGAAATCGAGAACATCGTCACCACGGCCGACCGGCTGTTCCAGCACGCGGGCGGCGCGGAGCAGCAGGCCGACCCCGCCACCAAGGAAGCGCTGCGCTACCGCGGCGCGCTGTACTGGGGCGCGGCCTCGCTGCGCGAACGGCCGCTCAGCACCGCCACGGCGGTGGAGGTGTGCCGGCAAATCAAGGGCGTGGCGCTGGACGTGCGCCGCACGCCGGGCACCCAGCTGGTCAACGACCGCAGTGGCGAGGTGGTCTACACCCCGCCCCAGGGCGAGGCGGTGCTGCGCGGCCTGCTGGCCGACTGGGAGCGCTTCCTGCACGAGGCCACCGACGTGGACCCGCTGGTGCGCATGGCGGCGGCGCACTACCAGTTCGAGGCCATCCACCCCTTCGTCGACGGCAACGGCCGCACGGGCCGGGTGCTGAACCTGCTGTTCCTGCTGCAGGCGGGCCTGCTGGACCTGCCCATCCTGTACCTCAGCCGCGCCATCCTGCGCCGCAAGTCCGACTACTACCGGCTGCTGCGCGAGGTAACGCAGACCGGTGGGCAGACCGGCGGTCAGGCCGGTTGGGAGCCCTGGCTGCGGTTCATGCTGCAGGGCGTGGAAGAAACCGCCCAGTGGACGACCGCCAAGATTCTGGCCATCCGCGCCCTGGCCGACCACACGGCCCAGCATGTGCGCGAGCGAGCCCCCAAGGTCTACAGCCGCGAACTGGTCGACGTGGTGTTCGAGCAGCCGTATTGCCGAATCGCCAATCTCGTGGAGCGCGGCATCGCGCAGCGCCAGGCTGCGTCGCGCTACCTTCATGCGCTGGCCGAGCTGGGTGTGCTGACACCCACCGAGGTGGGCAAGGAGAAGCTGTTCGTCCATCCCGGTCTGCTGCGCCTGCTGGCCAGCGAGACGCATGAGGTGGTGCGCTACACCTAGACCCGCCAAGACCTGTCACCAGAAGCAGGCCAGCCAAGAACGAATCAGCGAACCCACAAGATGAGCAACTTCGCCTTCCTCCAGGCCGAGTGGGGCATGGTCTTCGAGGCCGCACACCGGGCCGAGAGCGCCGTCCACAGCGACGCCCGCTGGCTGAAACCAGGTCGCGACAGGAGATGGCGTAGCTGCTCGGGGTTGGTGATGCCGTCACGGCCTGATGCGATGGTGCCGATGGTGGCTCGCACCTCGAAAAGCGTGCCTGCGGCCTCTACGCACGCCCCAGGCGTCTCGCTTTGGTCGCTGGGAAGCAGCCGGTCCAGGGCGTAGACCTGGTCGGCCGTGAGGCCGTCGTAGTGGAGGACGGGCCGATGTCGGCGTGCCACTGCAAGCGAGTGGGCGACGGGATAGGCGCAGAGGATGCAGCGAAGGCGCTGGACATGTTGGACCTGGTGGCATTGAGGACGGCGCCAGCCTCATGCGAGGGGGCTGGGGCAAGGCGGGTCCTGACCTGGGCTTCCAACCCCAGGCCGCCGAGCGACGGCAGATCATTGTCGACCGGCGGGCGCGAGGCGTCCAAGCCCGCGAATCAGTGGGATGCATATTGCCGCAACATTGCGTGATGTGCCGAGAGTTCACGGAAGGAGATTGCCTCCTGTGTGGCCGGGCGATACCCTCGGCGGGCAGACCTGTTGTTCCGCGGTGCGGGGCCCCTGTGATGGGGGGCATAGGTCAGGTCCACCGGTCACAAGTCATCCGCCCTTCGAACTCCCCAGGCCATCCCCCATGAGCGACCCAGACAACGAGAAGGCCCGCGGCCTGCAGATGCTCGAGGACCGTCTGGGCCTGGTGATCCCGGAAGATGACCCGATGGCGACGGCTGCGGCGCAAAACGAACTGTCGCTGTCGCGTCTGTTCGAGCGGCTCAGTGCTGAATCGGAAGCACCCCAGGACCAGCCGAAAGGGTGAAGCCCGTCGCTGGCCGGTATCCGACCGGGTATCCACACCGAGGGGCACGCTTCCGCGCTGATGGGTGAGATGATGGGTGCAGACAGCACCGAAGAAAGGATCCCAGCCGGGACAGCCACTCGAGCTCGATCCTGGCGGAGGCGGTGAGATTCGAACTCACGGAAGGGTCGCCCCTTCGCTGGTTTTCAAGACCAGTGCCTTAAACCACTCGGCCACACCTCCAGTGCAGGCTGGATTGTGTCAGATCCCGGCCCGCAGGCCAGGGCCGCCGTGCCTGATCGAGGCGCTTCAGCCCGGCTTGCGGGCCTGGGCGCAACGCACCGAATAGATCTCGCGCCGCCCGCCGTCGATGCGCGCGGCCGTCAGGCTGCCGCCCCAGACGCAGCCGGTGTCCAGCGCCAGCAGGTCCGGGCGCGAACGCAGCCCCAGTGTCGACCAGTGCCCGAAGGCCACCGGCACGCCTGCGCTGCGCCGGCCGGGCACCTCGAACCAGGGCATCAGGTGCTTCGGTGCGGCATCGGCGCCCTCCTTCACCTTGAAGTCCAGCGTGCCGTCGGCGCTGCAGAAGCGCATGCGGGTGAACACGTTGATGGCGAAGCGCCAGCGGTCCGCGCCGGCCAGGGCGTCGTCCCAGCGCGCCGGCTCGTTGCCGTACATCACCTGCAGGAAGGCGGGCAGGTCGTCGCTGTCGAGCAGGCGGTGCAGCTCGTCGGCCAGCGCCAGCGCCTGCGCAGCGTCCCACTGCGGCGCCAGGCCGGCGTGCACCATCAGCCAGCCGTGCGCCTGCACCGCCAGGCGCTGCGCACGCAGCCAGCGCAGCCAGTGCTCGCGCCGCGGGCTGGCGAGGATGGCGTCCAGCGTGTCGCTGCGGTGCAGCTTGCGTACCCCGTGGGCGACAGCCAGCAGATGCAGGTCGTGGTTGCCCAGCAGGCAGGTGGCCGCATCGCCCAGCCCCTCGAGGCGCTCGAGCACCGCCAGCGACGCCGGCCCGCGGTTGACCAGGTCGCCCAGCAGGTAGAGCCGGTCGCGCGAGGGCGAGAAACCGATCTGCGCGAGCAGCCGCTCGAAGGCATCGCAACAGCCCTGCAGGTCTCCGACGAGGTAGATCATGGCGGCATTCTCCCTGGATTCCCCCATGCGCCTGACTGGCGGCCGAACGCGGCGCGCGGCTGCAGCGCGCTGGGCGACGGACAGGGTCGGCGCTGGCCGGACCTGCTCGCCGGCGGACCGCCCGCGCGCAAGCCCCGGATCGACGGGCGCACGGATTCTGCTACGCTCCCCAGCCGCTTCACTCGGGTGCGGATCCTGCTCCGTGCCGACCATGGAAATCGCCTTACTCATCTTCCTGATCCTGCTCAACGGCGCCTTCGCCATGTCGGAAATGGCGCTGACCGCCAGCCGCAAGGCCCGACTGCAGGTGCTGGCCGAAAGCGGCGATGCCGGGGCCAGGGCGGCGATGGAGCTGCACGAAAGCCCGACGCAGTTCCTCTCCACGGTGCAGATCGGCATCACCTCCATCGGCGTGCTCAACGGCATCGTCGGCGAAGCGGCCTTCTCTGCGCCGCTGGCGGCCTGGCTGAAGGACAGCTTCGAGATGCTGCCGGCGCGTGCGGCCGACCTGGGCGCCACCGGCATCGTGGTGGTGGTGATCACCTTCATGACCATCATCTTCGGCGAGCTGGTACCCAAGCGCGTCGGCCAGATGCATCCCGAGACGGTGGCCAAGCTGGTGGCGCGGCCGATGAACCTGCTCTCGCTGGTGGCCAGCCCCTTCGTGAAGATGCTGGCCGGCAGCACCCAGGCGGTGCTGCGCCTGCTCGGACTGCGCGACAGCGGCGTGCGCGGCGTGACCGAGGAGGAGATCGCCGCCAGCCTCGAGGAAGGCGTGGATGCCGGCGTCATCGAGGCACACGAGCACCTGATGGTGCGCAACGTGTTCCGCCTCGACGACCGCCAGATCGGCTCGATGATGATCCCGCGCGGCGACATCGCCTGGCTGGACGTGGCAGCCCCGCGCGATGCCATCCTCGCCG
>JAKLLP010000300.1 GCA_023150055.1 Gammaproteobacteria bacterium
GCAGAACCCCTGGCCAACCGGGGCCGAGCACGACGACCATCTCGCCGGCAGGTGCGGGCACTGCCTCGAGCGCCACCAGCGCCTGGCGCACGGCTTCGCGCCCGATCTCGAAGGCACGGTCGCTTTCCAGGAAATACGGCAGGCTGGCCCGGGCGCCACCGCCGGCGTAACCCTGCTCGCGACGGCCGTCCTGCTCGACGATCACCGAGACGTTCATGCGCACCAGCGGCCGCACGTCGGCCGCCATGACCCCATCGCTCGAGCACACCAGCACCACCTCGTGTGCCGCAGCAAGGCTCGCCATCACCTGGCGCACCCGCGGATCGATGGCTCGCGTGGCCTGATCCACGCGCTGCAGCAAACCGACCTTGTCGTCATCGCTCATCGAGACGATCGGGTCTGCTGCGCCGTATAACTCATGGCCCTTGCGTAACGACCATGCCTGCACAGAGCCGCCTGCTCCGGTCCGGGCGATAGCGCCAGCGGAATGAGCCGCCTGCATCAAGGCCGGCACCAGCAGTTCATCCGAGTAGGCGAATCCGGTTTTTTCCCCGCTGATCGCCCGCACGCCCACACCCTGCTCGATGCTGTGGCTGGCATCCTTGACGATACCGTCCTCCAGTGACCAGCCCTCATGGCGCGAGACCTGAAAATAAAGGTCGGCCGCATCGACACCACCCCGCATCAGTGCGCCGAGCGCATGGTCGAGGTCGCGGTTCTCGAGCCCGGTCGGCGCGAGCAACGAGCGGCGGGCAATCTCGATGGCCGTGGTGCTGGTCATGTCAGCTGGCCATAGCTGGAGTCTGCAGGCGGCGGTGGCTCAGCGCCGGAAACTGCACGCGCAACTGCTGCAGATAATCGACATCCATGGTCGCCGTTACCACGCCGGCCCCGTCCGCCGCCTCGGCCAGTACCTCTCCCCAGGGCCCCACCACCATCGAGTGGCCATAGGTGAGGCGCCCGCCCGGATGTTCGCCGGACTGTGCCGCGGCGACGACGTAGGCCAGGTTCTCGATCGCGCGGGCCTTCAGCAGCGTGTGCCAGTGCGCCTGGCCGGTACGCTGAGTGAAGGCTGCCGGCAAGGCAATGACGTTGACCTCGTGCTCCAACAGCATCGAACGGAACAGCTCGGGGAAGCGCAGGTCGTAACAAACCGCCACGCCGAGGTTTCCGAAGGGCGCCTGGATCACCAGCGGCGTCGAACCGGCCATAGTGCGGTGCGATTCATGGTAGGCCTCGGCGCTCCCGGGGACCCGCACGTCGAAAAGGTGAATCTTGTCGTAGCGGCCTACGCGGCGGCCCTCGTGATCCCAGACGCAGCATGCGGCAAACGGCCGTTGCGGATCATCGCTGGTAATCGGGATGGTTCCACCGACCACCCACAGGCCACAATCGCGCGCGGTCGCAGCCAGGCAATCCTGGATCGGTCCGTGGCCGTCGGGCTCTGCGATCGCTACCCGGGCACTCTCGCTGGCCGCCATGAAGGCGAAATTCTCCGGCAGCACGGCCAGCGCGGCACCCTGCTGCGCCGCAGACTCGATGAGCCTGCGCGCCACGCGCATGTTCCCGGCCGTGGCTGCCACGGAGGTCAACTGTATGGCTGCCAGTCGCGTCTTGGTCGTCGTCATATCTCGCTCAGCGGGGCTCCTCCGGAGCCGATTGGATGGTTTCATTGGCGCGCGCTGCGGCCTCGATCGCTTTCAGCGTCTCCGCCAGCTCGCGCTCGCAGTCCTTGAATGCATCAGCATCCACCTCACCACGCTGGACGCGCTTTACCGTCGGGTCGTCCCAGCCGCCTGTGACGCGGTAGTACGACTCGCCAAGTGTGCTGATGGGTTTGCTGAAAATCTGCGAAATCAGCAGCATCGTAACACCACCCACCGGACCACCCAAAACCGCGCCCCCCATCGCCAGCATGCTCGACACCTCCGGGCGTACCACCGCGAGCTGGTCATAGAGGCGCCCCCCCAGGTCGGTACGGCCGATGACGGCGATGTTTGCGGCGGGGCCGGACAGGCCGAGATTGCAGGTGTAGGCGACACCGGATTCGACACCGAAATCACCCTTGATCGAATCAAAACCCAGCCCCTCCTTGAAGACGTCGCGGAAATCCAGACTGAGACGCCGCGGCAGCGCAGTAATACTGAGCAACCCGAGTATTCGACCGCCGCCCGGCTCGACATTGGTAACCTGGCCTTTTTCGAAATCGACTTCTATCCTGCCCGAAGCGCTGCTCCTGATGTTGGCGCCCGGGGACCCCGGCCAACTGAGGTCCACCTTCATTCCGACTTTTTTCCCGGTCATCACGGGCTCGAAACCGAGGTCTTGCAAAGTGGCGGCGACATCGTTGCCTTTCAACGTCGCCCGTATGCCGCTCGACTGCCGCTGCACATCGTCAGCCATGACTCGCCATGCCCCCTCGGCGTCGATACCAAAGCTCGAGGCCCGCGTGGCAATTCGCCGTGCCACCAGGCCGTCAGGCACCCGCTCCACGTTCATCTCGACCTGCCCGAGACGCCAGTCGCCGAGTATCGTGTCCGCAGCCCGCAGCTCAAACGCGGGCGCGTTGCGTGGGTCCAGCGGCCCGCCGGAGTCACCGGGCTCGGGCTCCAGCAACCACAGCCGCGTCAGGTCGAGGCGCAGGGGGGCGGTCTCCGTATCGAATGGCACGCTCAACTCGCCTTCAACGGTCGGGCCACGGACGACCACGGACCACTCCGCCGCCTCGCGGCGCGCTACCACCGCGACCTCAGGGAACATGTACCCCACGGTGGCAAGCTGGCCGATCTGCAGCTCGAGGTTGCGATAGGTCTCCTGAGGCTGCCTGCCTTCGCCGCCGCCGAGATCCAGCCAGTCGCCGAGACGCAGGTCGGCCACCGCTCCCACGACCTCCATCCCGGCCTCATCCGGCAGACCCGCCTCGCCGGGCCCTGCCCGCAGCTGACCGCGCTCTACGCTCCAGCCATCGGGGGTCGACGCCAGCCGCAGCGCCCACGAAAACGGCGGCGTGAGTCGGCCGGTGACATCGATGATCTCATCCTCGGGAAAGCGCAGCTCCAGTTCGGTCGGCCAGATCGCCGCGGCATCCTTGCGCAGCGGCACCGGCAGCGCGCTCGCGACACCCTCGAGACGGGAGCGGACTGCAACCGTGAGCGGTTGGCGGACTGCCTCGCCCGGCGACGGGATGCGCACGGCGGCAGACCAGCCGAGCTGTCCATCGAAATACTCCCGCAAGGGCAGCGAGAAAGTGGAGGTGACGCGGGCTACAGGTGTCGAGCCGGTGAACTCCACCACATGGCTGTAAGGCTCACCGGCAGGCTGCGGCGACAGGCGGATGCGCACTGGCTCGCCGAGCATGATCGCCTGCAGACCGTCTCCCGACAGGCGCGTGTTCTGCAGATGCACGCGACCCCGCAGGTTTTTCAGGTCGATGGGCAGGCGTTGCAGTCCCAGCCGGCAATCACGCGCGTCGAACAGGACATCGAGACGGTAGTCATCGAGGTTCTTGATCGGCAATGTCAGCCTCAATGAGGTCGCCACGTTACCGCCTGCGGTGACACGCGTCAGCGTTGGTCCGAGCGTGCGGCGAAGTGGGGTAGCCTCGA
>JAKLLP010000301.1 GCA_023150055.1 Gammaproteobacteria bacterium
GCCAGCGTCAATATCAACGTGCCGACGCTGGTCAGCTGCGAGACCTGCAAGGGTACCGGGGCACGGCCGGGAACCAGCACCAGTCGTTGTCGTCGTTGCGACGGGGCAGGCCAGGTGCGCATCAGCCAGGGGTTTTTCTCCATTCAGCAGACTTGCCCTGCCTGCCAGGGGGCCGGGCAGGTCATCGAGCAGCCCTGTGGATCCTGCCAGGGGCGCGGCCGTCAGCAGCGCACGCGGACGCTCGCCGTGAAGGTGCCGGCCGGCGTCGACGACGGCGACCGCATCCGTCTCTCCGGAGAGGGTGAGGCCGGGCACAATGGCGGGCCCCCAGGTGACCTGTACGTGGAGATCCGGGTTCGCCCGCATCAGATCTTCGAGCGCCATGGCGCAGATCTGTCCTGCGTGGTTCCGGTCAGCGTAGCCACCGCAGCGCTTGGCGGCAGCGTGCAGATACCGACTCTCGATGGTGAGGTGACACT
Organism: Gammaproteobacteria bacterium; assembly: GCA_023150055.1. Taxonomy (GTDB): domain Bacteria; phylum Pseudomonadota; class Gammaproteobacteria; order Steroidobacterales; genus QUBU01. Next base: position 480 of record JAKLLP010000301.1, read on the forward strand.
GAAGATTCCGCCTGAGACGCAGCCCGGCAAGGTGTTGCGCCTGCGCGGCAAGGGCATCAAACCCGTGCGCGGCAACGCCGTCGGCGACATGTACTGCCGCATCGATGTGGAAATCCCCGTGAATATGACGGCCGAACAGAAAAAGCTGCTCAAGGCCTTCAGCGAGGCCCTCCTGTCCGGCGGCGACCGTCACCGGCCACGCAGCCAGTCCTGGACTGAGGGAATACGACGGTTTTTCGAGAAACTCGGATCCTGAGACAATGCCAGCGCGTCCGGTCGGCGCGCGGAGGGCGGCAAAGTGCGAGTGGCGGTTTTAGGTGCAACGGGGCGGATGGGTTCCGCCGTGGTCCGTCTCGTGGCGGCAAGTTCGGATTGCACGCTGACGGGCGCAGCGGTGGAGCCGGGGCACGTGTCGCTCGGTAAAGACGCAGGCGAGCTGGCCGCGGTCGGACCGCTCGGCGTCCTGATCAGCGACTCGGCCGCCGCCGCGGTGGCCAACTGCGATGTCGCGATCGACTTCTCTACCGCGGTGGCGACCGACACCCACCTTGCGAGTTGTGTCGCGCAACGCTGCGCGCTGGTCCTCGGCACCACGGGGCTCGGTGAAGCGCAGCTCGAACGCATCGGTCACGCCAGCCAGAATATCCCTGTCGTATATGGCCGGAACATGAGCGTCGGTGTGCTGGTGTTTACCGAGCTCGCGCGGCTGGCCACGCGCCTGCTCGGGGCCGAGGCCGATATCGAGATCACGGAGACCCACCATCGCAACAAGGTAGACGCGCCGTCGGGGACTGCCCTGCAGCTCGGCGAGGCCATCGCGGGACAACTCGGTGTGCAGCTCGACGACATTGCAGTGTTCGACCGGTTTGCGGCGCGTTCGCCCCGGCGTCGTGGGTCGATCGGCTTTTCCTCGGTGCGCGCCGGCAGCATCGTGGGGGATCACGAGGTGATATTGGCCCTCGACGAAGAAGTCATCGAACTGCGCCATCGGGCTCTCGACCGGGCGACATTTGCACGCGGAGCGCTGCGCGCGGCACGGTGGGTCGTCGGGCGCGCACCGGGCCTGTACGGCATGGGCGATGTGCTGGGGCTCGAAGCTGGGACGACCTGACGGGAGCGCCGAGGAGTCGCGGATGGTTTCGGCCGTTTTGGTCGTTTAACATACCGCCTGTTTCATGCGGTAAGTTGTCACGGCGGGAGGGAGCCAAGCAGGCCGCCTCCCGCTTTTTGTATGCATGTGCCTGAAAGCAGTGAGGTTTCTCCGGTGACTGAACCCGCCGTACTGGCCCTGGAGGACGGCAGCCTCTTTCGTGGCGTGTCCGTTGGGGCCCCCGGACGCACCATCGGTGAGGTGGTGTTCAACACGGCCATGACCGGCTACCAGGAGATCCTCACCGATCCCTCGTATTGCCGGCAGATCGTGACGCTGACCTATCCGCACATCGGCAACACAGGCACCAATTCCGACGATCATGAAAGCGACCGGGTGTTCGCCGCCGGCCTGGTGATCCGCGACCTGCCTGAACGCGAAAGCAGTTTCCGCTCAGAGCTGCCGCTGGCGGAGTTTTTGCGGCGAGGCAACGTCGTTGCCATTGCGCAGATCGACACGCGTCGCCTCACGCGACTGCTGCGCGACAAGGGCGCGATGTCCGGCTGCATCCTGACCGGTGAGGCGGACGTCAAGACGGCGGTGGATCACGCACGCCGGTTCCCGGGGCTCGCCGGCATGGACCTGGCGCGGGTCGTTACCACCAAGGAGTCCTATCAGTGGAACCTCGGCGGTAACTGGCCCGCGGGGGTGTCCATGCCGGGCAAACGCGCAACGCCCTTGCTGGTCGTGGCCTACGATTTCGGCATCAAGCGCAACATACTGCGCCTGCTCGTCGAGCAGGGTTGCCGGGTGGTCGTGGTGCCGGCCCAGACCAGTGCGGAGGACGTGCTGGCCATGGGCCCGGACGGCGTGTTTCTCTCCAATGGGCCAGGTGATCCCGAGCCCTGTGCCTACGCGATCGAAGCCACCCGCAGGATCCTTGACAGCGGTACGCCGATCTTCGGGATCTGCCTCGGCCACCAGATTCTCGCGCTGGCAAGCGGAGCCCGCACGGTCAAGATGAAGTTCGGTCACCATGGCGCGAACCACCCGGTCCTCGATATCGACAGTGGCCGGGTGTTGATCACCAGCCAGAACCACGGCTTCGCGGTAAATGAGGCGACGCTCCCCAAGGTATTGCGGGCCACCCACCGCAGCTTGTTCGATAATTCACTGCAGGGACTGGAGAGAACTGATTGTCCTGCCTTCAGTTTTCAGGGTCATCCCGAAGCCAGCCCCGGCCCGCATGACGTGGCGCCCCTGTTTGCGCGCTTCGCCGAGTTGATGCGAGCGAGGAGCCGCGCGGAGCCTGCCGGCGCGGTTTCTGGCCAATCGGCCGCTTCGGGCCGCTGAGGACACACCTATGCCCCGACGCACAGACATCGAGAGTGTGCTGATCATCGGTGCCGGGCCCATCATCATCGGGCAGGCCTGCGAGTTCGACTACTCCGGCACGCAGGCATGTAAGGCCCTGAGGGAAGAAGGCTACCGGGTCATCCTGGTGAACTCCAACCCGGCCACGATCATGACCGACCCGGGTTCGGCGGATGCCATCTATATCGAGTCAATCGACTGGCGGACGGTGGCGCGCATCATCGAGCGCGAGAAGCCCGATGCTCTGCTGCCGACGATGGGCGGACAGACCGCGTTGAACTGCGCGCTGGATCTCGCGCGCGAGGGGGTGCTGGCCAAACACGACGTGGAAATGATTGGCGCCTCACAGCAGGCGATCGATACCGCCGAGGATCGAGAGCTGTTCAAGAATGCCATGCAGGAGATCGGGCTGGAGTGCCCGCGGGCCAGCGTCGCCCACACCCTGGAGGCGGCGCTGAAGATCCAGCCGGATATCGGCTTCCCTATCGTCATCCGACCGTCGTTTACCCTCGGTGGCAGCGGCGGCGGCATTGCCTACAATCGCGACGAATTCGAGGAGATCGTCAGCCGCGGTCTCGAGGCTTCGCCTACCAGTGAAGTGTTGCTCGAAGAGTCGGTCCTCGGGTGG
>JAKLLP010000302.1 GCA_023150055.1 Gammaproteobacteria bacterium
AGTGTAAGCGGCGATTTCCGGGCTCAGGGCTTGCGGAACTTCAGCGTAAAGCGGTCGCTGTTGCCGGTGACCGATTTGCGGCCCACCTCGAAGCGCAACTCGTCGTCCGGGCGATAGTGAACGTCGGAAAAGCCCGCGAACTGGAATCCGGCCGCTTCCATTTCCTGGATCACGAGGACCGGGTCCATGCGCCGCCAGTTCTCGGGATTGTCCGGGTCGTTGTGGCGCCGGGTGTGGTCGACCACGCCGTAGATGCCGCCGGGTTTCAGGGCCTCGAACACGGCCTTGTTGAGGCGCGCGCGGGACTCGGCGGTGAGGTTATGCAGGTTGCGGAACGTCAGCACCAGGTCGGCATCCGTGACGCCCAGGCTGACTTCCTCGCCGAGATCGAAGATGCCGAATCGTCCGGGCGCCGGCGTGAACGCCGCCTTGCTGTCGGCGATCCGCACCTTGGCGAGCGCCGGATATTGCTCTTTCAGGGCGGGGATGCGGTTGGCAAAAACCGCGACGTGCAGTTCACCCTGGTCCGCGAGCACCTGGCCGAGGATCTTGGTGTACCAGCCCCCGGCCGGAAGCAGTTCCACGACCCGCATGTCGTCCTCCAGGCCGAAGAACTCCAGTGTCTGCCGCGGCCTGCGGTCGGCGTCGCGGGCGCGTTCCTCGGGCGTGCGGATTTCGCTCTGCAGCGCCGCCTCGATCTTCTGTCCCATGGGGCTGAGCGGCGGCGGAGTGAACTGCGCCATGGCCGGGCTGGCGAGCACGAGCGCCAGGGCGAGTGGCAGGATGATGCGCATCGGCGTCTTTCCCGTTGTGGTGAAGCGACGGGAGATTGTAGGCGCGATACGCGAGCGCCTGCCAGAAGCAGCCGGGCGGCATCTGCCCTTCGGTCAGCGTGTGGACGCGCAGCGCCAGGTCGCGGGATCGCAGCGAATGACGCCGGCTGCGGGGCCTCTTTCCGCCGGCGCGGTCTGCGCGGAACCGGCATTGACGCGGATGGCGCCGCGGCGGCCGGCGGCCTGGCAGGCGGTGCCGAGCTGGTAGTTCCAGCCACCGATATCGAGCGCCCCGACCTCCGTGTTGCCGTCCGGGCAGGTCACGAGCGCCACGCCGACATCGACGGCGAGCGGGGTGTCGCGCGATCCGAACACCGGCCCGAGGGTGTTGAAGCCCTCGTAGACCCGGATGTTCATCGTGGTCTGCGGAGTCACGGCGGTTGCCGCGCTCTCGGGCGTTTGTGCAGCGGCTAGCGCCGGGCAGAGGAGCAGGACCGCGACCCCCGGCAGCCGCCGGCTCGAGCGCGTTCCCGTGCCTGAAAGTCGCCATCGCATGGCAGCAGCCTATCACCCCCCTGTCGCGCCCGGGCGGGATCTGCGTCACGCCGCGATGGGCGGCCGGGCCGGACGTCAATCAGAGTGGGTGGAGGAGAAGCCGCTGCGGGTGTAGGGGTTCATGCAGGCGGCGATGTCCATCAGGCCGTTGTGGTCGAGCAGCGTGATGTGCTTGCGGTCGGTCTTGACGAGCCCGGACTTCTGGAACCGGGCGAGGATGCGGCTCACGGTCTCGGGCGCGAGCCGCAGGTAGTTGGCGATGTCCTGGCGCGACATCGCCAGGTCGAGCGCCGCCGCTGGCTTGCGCGCCCGGTAAAGCCGCGCCGACACCATCACCAGGAAGCCGGCCAGGCGCTCCTCGGCGGTGAAGTCGCCCGCGATGCTGCTGGTGCCGAGCACGTCCCGGCTGAGCGCGCGCAGCAGCTGCGCCTGCAGTTCGGGTATGTCGCGACTGAGCGAGGTCAGCGTGCTGAAGGGCAGGCCGCACAGCACGCTCGGTGTCAGGGCGACGCAGCTCGAAACGCAGCGCTCGGGATAGATCGCATCGCTGCCGATGAGCTCCCCCGGAAAGTGGAAGGCCATGACATGCTCGCGCCCGCCGGAGTCCACCGCGTAGGTCTTGAGACAGCCGGTACGCACGGCAAACAGGTTACGAAACGGATCGCCCACCCGGAACAGGTGGTCCCCGACGCCGAGCTTGCGGCAGCGGGGCATGGCTTCCTCGAAGCGCCGGACCTGCTCCGCATTGAGTGCCCCGGGCAGGCAGGATTGCGCGACCACGCAATCGCTGCAGCGCGGTCGGCCGGTGTCCGTGACGGCGCCCGTCGCCTCCCCGCTCTCGTCTCTGGGGGCAGTGGTCTCGGTTGTGGGCTGATGTTCGGACATTGGAAATCGTCAAGACGGCGGTCTTCGCGCTCATGATCTTCTCAGCAGACCGGCCAGTCGGGTCTATACGGGCTTGTGCCTAACGCTGCCGTGCAGTGCGATGATCGTCGGTTTCAGGGCGCCGGCAGCCGGCCGCCGAGGTGAGTGAGCACATCCTGCGCGATCAGCGCTCCGGCCTCCTCGAGCGCAGGATGTCCGACACCGGGATAGGTGATCTGTCGCACCTCGGGTGCTGCGGTGAGCATAGCCTGCAGTTCGGCGGCCTGCTCGAGCGGCGTCTGCGGGTTCGCCTCGCCCCAGAGAATGAGCACCGGCACGCGGACCTGCGCGACGATCTCGGCGACATCCGCGCTGTCATAGGCGCGCAGCCGGTCGAGGATGGCGCCGCGGTTGCCTGCGCGCAGCCACAGGTCATGCCAGCGGCTGACGTGCTCCTCGGTGATGCGCCCGGGGTCGCCGGCACGCGAGCGCAGCATGTAGGCGGCCAGGGCGCGTGGGGTGATGTACTTCAGGATGTTGGCGCTGTCGGGCAGGCGGGTGCCCGCACGGGCCATGGCGCGGCCCTCGAGCAGCCCGGGATTGAGCAGGATCAGCTTGTCGATGCGGTCCGGGTGTTTCGCCGCGTAGCGGAGCGCAATGCCGCCGCCGAGCGAAGTGCCGGCGATCGAGAAACGGCGTAGGTTCATGGCGTCCGCGAACCGCTCCGTCAGCCGCACCGTTCGTGCGTTGCTGTAGTCGCCGCTCGGGTCGGGTCCGGTCAGGCCGAAGGCCGGCAGATCGAAACGCAGGACCCGATGTTCTTTTTTCAGCACCTCGGCGAATGAGTCCCAGCCGAGCAGGTTGCTGAAGTTGGCGTGCAGCAGGAGTATCGGTGGTCCGCTGCCCTCGTCCCGGTAATGAATGCGGACACCGTCGATGTGGATGAATCGGGAGGCCTCGGTCGCGTAGCGCGCTTCGAGCTTTGCCGCGGGGATGTCGCGGTAGATCCACAGCGCCACGCCGAGAGCGACCGCAGCCAGCAGCGCGAGAGCGAGCAGCGTGTAGCCGGTGATGCGAAGCCACTTCATGGTGCGAGCGGTGATCCCGGGGGCAGGGCGGCAGGATAGCGGCCGGCGCGGGGCCTGTCATGCCTGCCGTTCGCGCGAAGCCCGATGCGACTGGCGGGGGCCGCTGCCGCGGTCCAGAATATGTCTGATGTCGACCGACCGCAGGCAGCGTCCCAAGTCGTCCTATCCCGGCCTGGTGCCGACGTTGAACAGTCGCGGCTTCATGTCGGATTCCCTCGATCCGTTCTCGCAGCGGTTCGCCGAGTATGCGGGTCAGTGCAGTGGACGGGTTCTGGATATCGGTTGTGCCT
>JAKLLP010000303.1:0-350 GCA_023150055.1 Gammaproteobacteria bacterium
GCGCAGGCGCTCCACTTCTGCCGTGACGGCCTGGTTCACCGCCAGTACGTTCGCCTTCGACTGGGGCACGATGCCGAGGCTGATGCCGGGCACGCCGTCCGAGCGGGATGCGAAGCGGTCGTCTTCGGGGTCCACGCGGACCTCGGCGACCTCGCCGAGGCGCACGATGCGGTTGTCGGCCCCGCGGCCGATGACCAGGCTCGCAAACTCCGCCGCCGTGCGCAGCCCGGTATCGGTACGCAGCGAGAACTCCCGCTCCAGCGACTCGATCCGCCCGGCGGGCAGTTCCACGTTCTCGCTGCGCAGCGCATCCTCCACGTCCTGGACGGTCAGCCCCCGCGCGGCTAGGC
>JAKLLP010000303.1:360-3561 GCA_023150055.1 Gammaproteobacteria bacterium
CGGTCGAGCCAGATGCGCATGGCGTACTCGCGTCCGCCGTTGATGCGCACCATGGCGACGCCGTCGATGACCGAGAGCCGGTCGAGCAGGGTGCGGCGGGCGAAGTCCGTGATCTCCATCAGCGAACGGCTGCGGCTGGAGACGTTGACGTACATCGTCGACTGCATGCTCGAGTCCTGCTTGGTGACCTGCGGTGCACCGGCTTCTTCGGGCAGGCCGCCGACGATGCGCGAGACCCGTTCACGCACGTCGTTCGCAGCGCCATCCGGATCGCGATCCGGCGCGAACTCGACGGTCACGCTGCTGCGTTCGTCCTGGCTGCTGGAGGTGAGCTTGCGGATCCCGGCGATGCCGGCGACCTCATCCTCGATGACCTGGGTGATCTTCCGCTCGACGATCTCGGCCGAGGCGCCCCGGTAGCTGGTGTCCACCGAGACGACGGTGGGATCGACGTCCGGGTACTCGCGCACGGGCAGTTGCTGCAGGGCGAGGATGCCGAGGATCACCAGCAACAGGCTGATCACGGCCGCGAAGACCGGGCGTTTTACCGAAGTGTCCGAAATCCACATGACCGTCTGCCGTCAGCCCGCACTATTGCCAAGCAGCTGCACCGGCACGCCGTCGCGCAACCGCTGGATGCCTTCCGTGACCACGACGTCGCCAGCGGAGACGCCCGAGACGAGCTCGGCGAGGCCCGGGCTGCGGGCCCCGAGCTCGACTTCACGCTCGACCGCACGGCCTTCCACCACGAGAAAGACGTACTGGCGGCCCTGGCGGGGGCTCAACGCTTCCTCCGGCACCATCAGGACACCGGTACGGGCGCGCTCGAGCGCCACCGTGAGGAACATGCCGGGCTTGAGCAGCCGGTCGTTGTTGGGGATCGTGGCGATGGCGGTAACTGCGCGGGTCACCGGGTCCACGCGCGAGTCGATGCTGGTGATGTCGCCGGTGAAGGGCTGGCCGGGATAGACGATGCTTTCCGCCGATATGCTCATCCCGGACCGCAGTTCCGCAATGAAGCTCTCCGGGACCGTGAACTCCAGGCGGATCCGCTTCGTGTCGTCGAGCGTGGTGATGATGGTATCCGGCCCGACCAGGTCACCGAGGCTCACGCGACGCAGGCCGACGGTGCCGGCGAAAGGCGCCCGGATGAAGGAGTTGTCGAGCCGCGCGCGCGCTGCCTGCAGCTGCGCCTCGTCCATCTTCATCTTCGCCTCGAGTTCTTCGAGCTGTGATTGCGAGATGATTCGCGTGTCGGCGAGCCGGCGGCTGCGCTGGTACTGGCTGCGACTCTGCGCGAGCGCTGCCTCGGCCACGGCCACGTCGGCGCGGATTTCCTTGTTGTCGAGTTCGACCAGCAGCGCTCCGGCCTCGACATCCTGCCCCTCGGTGAAGTTGATGCGGCTGACCACGCTGGCGATCCGCGAGGTGACGGTCCGTGAAATCGCGCGGTTCGACCCGGGCGGCGATGACCGAGATGGCCGCCATGTCCGGTCGCGCGCCGGCAGTGCCCGGGCCGCTGCCGGCGCCCGGTCCCGCCGGGGAATCGTTGCCGCAGCCGGCGAGCAGCAGGGCGAGGCCGAGTGCTGGGCGGAACAGGTGCCAGCGCGGGCTGCTGGAAGCGGCAGGGCGGCTCGGGGCGGACATGTTCTTTATCTGGGTTACTGATCTCTGGGCGGGTGCGTGCCGCGTGCGGCTACAGGGTACTCTAGCAAATGGCCGTTTCCCTGCGGCAGGCTGCCGCTGGGCCGGGCGGCGGCTGGTCAGCGGGAGAAGCAGGCTATGATCGGCAAGGTTCATCACATCAACTTCCTGGTTCGCGACCTCGACGCCGCAGTCGTGCGCTGGGAACGGGTCCTGGGCATGCCCGTGGCCCGGTACGACCGGCTTGCCGGGCGCGGGGTGGTCGCGGCGCGGTTTCGGGTCGGCGAGACCTGGATCGTGCTGGTCCAGCCGACGCGGGCCGACTCGGTGCCCGGCCGGCACCTCGAGGCCCATGGCGAAGGGTTTTTCCTGCTCTCGCTCGGCGTCGACTCGCTCGATGAGGAGATTGCGCGGATCGGCGAGGGCAGCTTCGCGGGCCCGGTGCGCAGCGGCGCCGAGGGCTGGCAGGTGCGCGATCTGCAGGCCGCGCTCCTCGATGGCGCGCAGCTGCAGTTGACCGAAGAGAACCCGGCCTGACCCAGGCCCGGCCGGCTACAGCAGTGGTCGCGTCAGGTTCTCGCTGCCGTCGGCGGTGACGAGCACATCGTCCTCGATGCGGATGCCGCCGTGGCGGCGCAGGCGCTCGATGGCATCCCAGTCTATGGCGCTCGCGTGCACGCCCGCGCGCAGGCGCTCGAGCAGCGAGTCTATGAAATAGACCCCGGGCTCGATGGTGACGACCTGGCCCGGTTCCAGCGTCCGCAGGAAACGCAGCCTGGGGAAGTCTGCCGGGGGTTCGAGTATGCGCCCCTCGTCATCGGCCAGGTGCCCGCCGACGTCGTGCACCTGCAGACCGAGCAGGTGACCGAGGCCGTGCGGGAAGAACGCAGCCGTAACGCCGGCGGCGACCATCTCATCGGGCGGCATGCGTACCAGGTCCCAGGCGCCGAGCAGCCGCGCGATGTCGTGGTGACAGCGGCGGTGCAGGTCCGGGAAGGGTACCCCCGGGCCGACCGCCGCGCAGAGCGCCTGCTGCAGTTCGTCCAGGTCGGCAATCATGCGTGCGAACTCGCCGTCCTGGCGCGCGTAGCTGCGGGTGATGTCGCTCGCATAACCGCGGACGCTGCAGCCGGCGTCGAGCAGCAGGTTCGTAGCCTGGCCACGGCGCGAGGTATCGCGGTCGCGGTGCTGGTAGTGCAGCGTCGCGCAATGCGCGTCGAGCGCGACGATAGCGCCGTACGGCAGTTCCGATTCGCACTGTCCGCAGCCGACGAGGAAGGCGTCGAGGATGTCGAATTCCGTGCCGCCGTCGCGAAAGGTGGCCTGCGCCGCGTGGTGTCCCGGCGCGGCGAGCGCGGCTGCACGGCGCATGCAGGCGAGCTCCCACCCGGATTTGCGGGCGCGGTGATAGTGCAGGTAGCCGACCAGGGCCGGCGGGTTGCGTTCGGCCTCTGGCCAGGCGGACCCCCACTGCTCCGGTGGGCCGAGCAGCACACCGCGGCGCACGCCGGTGGGCAGCAGCGGGGCGAGTTCTGCCGCCTCGCGCAGGATGCGCAC
>JAKLLP010000304.1 GCA_023150055.1 Gammaproteobacteria bacterium
TCCGTCCCTGTTTCCGGCACCAGGACCCTGACGCGCGTGCCGCCGCCCTCCGGAGCGAGGATCTCCAGCCGGCCGCCATAGGCCTGCTCGACGATGTCGCGCACCACGGCGAGACCGATGCCATGACCGGGAACGGCGCTGTCCAGGCGCATTCCCCGGCGAAGTCTCTCGGCGCGGATGGGCTCCGGAATGCCGGGACCGTCATCGGCGACTTCGAGTTCGATGCCAGCCTCTCCGGTATTGCGCGCACGGATGCTCATCCGGCTTGCCGCCCACTTGAAGGCGTTATCCGCGAGATTGCCAAGGATCTCCTCGAGATCACCCGGATCGCCTGGAAACCGCACGCCGGGGTCGATATCGATCGCGGCGACTACCGGCCGGTCGCGCCCCGCGTGCAGTTTCTCGAGCGCACGCACCACGCGGGCGGCGACGGGCAGCACCTCGACCGGCAACCCGAGACCGCCCGGACCGGAAGCCGCCGCGCGCTGTAACTGGTAGTCGATAGTGCGTTGCATCCGCTCGATCTGCTCGCGCAGCAACTGCGCCTCCGGACCGCGCGCGGCAGCGCCGTCGAGCGCGGTCTTCAGCACGGCGAGCGGCGTCTTCAGACTGTGCGCAAGATCGGCCAGCGCATCGCGATAACGCTGCAATCTCGTGCGGTTGCTCGCAAGCAGGCGATTGAGATTCTCCGTCAGCGGACGCAGTTCCCGCGGGTACCCGGCGCGCAGCTCACGCTGGCGGCCGGCTTCTATCTCCTGCATGTCGCGGGCCACCTGGCGCAGTGGCGCAAGAGCCCAGGCGAGCATCGCGAGCTGCGCGGCGAGTAGCAGCAGCGCCGAGCCGGCGAGCCACAACCACAGTGCCCGCGGAAACCCCCCCGCTTCCGCATCGATGTTGGCGCGCAACTCCGCGGCGTGGAAGACGAGATAGCGCTCGCTGCCCCGACCGAGCTCCCACACCACCGGATAAGTCAGGGCAAGCACCGCGCCTGCGCCCTCGATGCTGGCCTCGCCCAACGCTGGCCTGCCCGGCGCGAGAGCCTGCGGATAGTCGAGGTCGACCGTGAGACTCGATGCGGAACGCCACAGCAACCTCCCCTCGGCATCGCTGACCGCAGCGAAGGCCCCGGAGCCGCCGACCGCGAGTCTCGGATCGGCGAGCGGCTCGGTCATGCTGAATTCCCCCTGCCGCGATACCTCGGCTGCAGCCATGAGCAGGTAGATCCGCGCCTGCAGCCGCTCGCGACTCAGCTCGACGACGCTGGCGCGGAAGGCCCGGTCGAGCGCAAGACCCGTCAGGCCAAGGAAGGCAACCAGCACCACCGTCGCCACGAGAAGCAGCCGGCGGACAAGGGAGGCCGGGGCGGATTCAGGGGGTTTCGCGCTCAAGACGCAGGCGATAGCCGCGACCCCGCAGGGTCTCGATGGGTTTCATGGTGCCGCCGGGGTCGAGCTTGCGACGCAGGCGCGCCAGCAGCACTTCGAGCACGTTGCTGTCCCGGTCGGTCTGGTCATCGTAGAGGTGCTCGGCGAGATCGCTCTTGGACACCACCGCGCCAGCGTGCACCATCAGGAACTCGAGCAGCCGGTACTCGTAGGCCGTCAACTCGACGGACTGACCGCCCACATGAACGCGCTGGGTCGTGGTGTCGAGCACGATGTCGCCGGCAGACATGGTGGGATCGGCCCAGCCCGAGGCGCGCCGCACCAGCGCCTTCAGCCGCGCCTGCACTTCTTGCAGGTGAACCGGCTTGACCAGGTAATCGTCGGCGCCCGCCTCGAGTCCCTGCACTTTTTCCTGCCAACGGCCCCGGGCCGTGAGAATCAGGATCGGAAAGGTCCGGCCCGCCTCGCGCCAGCTTCGCACCAGCTCCAAACCGGGCATATCCGGTAAACCCAGGTCCACGATGGCGACATCGACCGGGAATTCGTTGCCGAGATACAGGCCCTGCCGGCCATCGCCTGCCTCGTCGACCACGTTGCCGGCCTCACGCAGGGCACGCACGATGCTCTCGCGCAGCGCCACCTCGTCTTCTACCACCAGCACGCGCATGATTGCCCGCCTGCTCAGCCCCGGAACTCGCCCGTGAGGGCATCGACGGTGACGGTGCGGACCCGCTCGCCGCCAAGGAGCACCCGCACGCGGTAGCGGGGACGCTTGCCACCCTGGAGCCGGACGTCGAGCACCCGTCCGCCGGTGCGGGCCGCGGCGATATCCGCCGCCTGCCCGGGCGAGATCGACACTTCGTCGGATTGCTCCTGCCTACCTGAGTTCCCGGGTGGGCGGGCCTGGGCGAGGCGCTGCGGCGCGCCGTAGCGCAGCCCCGCCTCCGCCGGTGTGGTCACGGCCGCAGCGAACATGAGCACCACGACCGGCATGATGATCCCGACCTGCCAGCCCGCCTTCGTAGCCCGTTGGGACAACTGTCACCGCACCGCTGATCCGCCCGAGCGTCAATTATAGGAGGCCGGCTCGACCTGGACACGCACACGCAGCGTGCGACCCGGATCCGTCGGCGTACGGGTCACGAACTCGCGACCATCGAGACGGTAGCGGACCTCGTAACCCTCGAGCTGCTCCTCCTCGCGGACCGTCTCCGTGACCTCGCAGCGCTGCTCCAGGGCATGCACCGGATATCGATGCGCCTGGTGGCGGTAGGCCGCATCCCGGCCGATCGAGGCCCCGAGCAGCGCACCGGCGACGGTCATGATGTCGTTGCCGCGACCGCTGCCGAACTGGTGACCGGCGACCCCGCCGAGGATGCCGCCGAGCACGACAGGCGTACGCGACCGGTAGCCGGGTCGCTCGCGCCGTATTGTCTCCTCCCAGCAGTTCTCCTGCGGTTCACGATACTGCACGATCCTCACGATGGGCTTCGCATCGAGCACCTCGGCATCGGTGTAGTAGCCGTCTTCGGCGAACCGGGCCCCGTGACCGGCCTGCGCCGCACCGGTCAGCGCCACGCTGATCATTGCCAGCACCATCCTGACTTTCATCTCGTCCTCCTTCTGTACCGGACCCAACGTCCGTCACCCGCAGGCAAAGGATAGGGACTGCTGCCTGAACCCCGGCTGAACGGGCCGTTCAGCCGGGGTTCAGGCGGGTTGCGCTAGCTTGGGTACCCGAGGCCCCGGTGGATTCGGGGCACAGGAGGAGAAACATGACTAAGCGAAGCACCGTGATGGCCGTGACGCTCGCCGCCCTGCTCGGGTTTGCCTCTGCCGCGCAAGCGGATCGTGGCCGGGGACCCCCGCACTGGTCGGCCAGCCCGCGGCACCACGTTCATGACGACCGCGCCTGGAAACATCATCGCCAGCACGATCGCCTCCGCTACCGCGCCTATCAGCGTGGCTACCGGCACGGCTATGGGCACGGCTATGGCAGCCACGGCCGGCATGGTTACCGGCCCGCTAGACCGCCCTACTATGGCGGCAGCGGTTACGGCTTCAACGTCTGGCTGGATGGCGTCGGCGTGAACTACTGGGAGTCGTGCCGCTATTGCGACTGAAAAACGGGGACGGTTCCCTGAAGGGAACCGTCCCGATTTTTTTACTCTT
>JAKLLP010000305.1 GCA_023150055.1 Gammaproteobacteria bacterium
CCAGATCGCGGCCATCGCCAAGGTGTTCGGTTTCGCCATGACCATTCTCGGCGCGGCGCTCGGCGGGGTGGCGGTCGCCCGTTACGGCCCGGTGCGCCCGCTCGTCGCCGGGGCGATCCTCGTGGCCACCACGAACCTGCTCTTTGCGGGGCTCGCGCTGTGGGGCGAGGCCGACACGCGTTTCCTGGTGGCGACGATCTCCGCCGACAATCTCGCCGCGGGTTTTGCCGGGACGGTGTTCATCGCCTTCCTGTCGAGCCTGACCAGCATCGCCTACACGGCCACGCAGTACGCGCTGTTCTCGGCGCTGATGATGCTGCTCGGCAATTTCATCGGCGGGTTTTCCGGGCGGGTCGTCGAGGCGACCGACTGGGTGACCTTCTTCCTGTATGCCTCGGCGATGGGCCTGCCGGCGATCGTGCTCTCGGTGGTCATCGCCGCGCGGGAACGCAGCCGGTGAGCGCGCCGTGGAGCGAGCACGCGGTGTGCCGGCTCGACGAACTCGCCGATCCCGGCGCGCGGGAGTTCCTGGTCGGCGAGGGTGACTGGCCGTTTCGCGGCATCCTGGTGCGACGCGACGGCCAGTTGTACGCCTATGCGAATGTCTGCCCCCACAAGGGCCATCCGCTGAACCTTGCCGATGACGATTTCCTGGTCGATCTGGCCGGGCAGGGAAAGCTGCTGCGCTGTGCGTCGCACGGTGCGCTGTTCGTGCCGGAAAACGGGCTCTGCGTCAGCGGCCCCTGCTCGGGACGCAGCCTGCGGCGGCTGGAGTGCCGCATCGTTGACGGCGTCGTGCGGGTCCGTTCACCGGACCGGTGGGAGAGCGTCTGACTGAAAATAGAGACAGTGACCTTATTGCCGAGAACCACGAACACATCTCGTGGGCCGCAACAAGGTCACTGTCCCTGTTTTAGTCCTGCCGGTCGAGGTACTCGAGCGGGTCGTCGAAATTCTCGTTCGGGCGGTCGGCGAACTGCTCGAGTTCTTCCTCGTCCACATCGACCGAGCCGGACCAGTCCTCCGGCGGCTCGGCCGCCTCGATCTCCAGCTCCTGCCAGGCGTCGAAGTCGAGTTCCTCCACCGTCCCGTCGAAATACTGGATCTCCAGGGTGCCGTCTTGCTCGTCGATTGCCACGACCTCGAAGAGCTCCCCGTTTTCGTACCGGTACCAGCTGCCGATGATTGGGTTTATTTCGGTCATTGTTCTACCCCCGCTGGCGACCGATACCGCTCGCAGCGGCCGCCGGTGCCCTCTTTATAACTCAGCCCGGGTGCGCGGTCGAGCGGCGCCAGCTCGCCTCGAAGACCTCGTGCCCGAGCCGCTCGCCGCGGCGTTCGAAGCGGGTGGGCGATCTGGCCGGCGAGCCGGCCGGCAGCGGCTCGAAACGCGGCTCCGCCGCGACGATCTGCCGGATGTGCTCCGCATAGGGCGCCCAGTCGGTGGCGACGTGGAACACGCCGCCGGGCGCGAGGCACGCCGCAACGAGGCGCAGGAAATCCGGGTTGACGATGCGGCGCTTGTGATGGCGCTTCTTCGGCCAGGGGTCGGGGAAGAGCAGCAGCACGCGCTCCAGGCTTGCCGCCGGGAGTTGCTCGCGCAGCACCTCCACGGCGTCGTGGCGGATGAGGCGCACGTTGCCGAGGCCGAGTTCCGCGATCCGCAGCAGGCAATGGCCGATGCCCGGTTCGTGCACCTCGATGCCGAGATAGTCGCCCGCCGGGTCGCGCGCGGCCAGCTCCACCAGCGTCTCCCCGTTGCCGATGCCGATTTCCAGCGTGCGCGCCGCGCGGCGGCCGAACAGCGCATCGAGGTCGAGCGGCTGCGGCGCGAACCCGACGCCATAGTGCGGCCACAGCTCCTCGAGCGCGCGCCGTTGCGCCACGGTGGTCCGCCCGGCGCGCAACACGAAGCTGCGTACCGCTCGGCGGGTGCCGCCCGGCGGGGAGTCGATGCTCATTGGCGTCTCACAGTGCGGGCTTGTGGGTTCAATCATCCGGCGTGGCGTGCGGCAATTTACCGCTCTTGCCGGTTCGGAAAAAGCGCCGCGCGCTTGCTGATCCGGCACGGCCGCACTTACACTTTCCCGGCCTTGCGGGTGTAGTTCAATGGTAGAACTGCAGCTTCCCAAGCTGCTAACGTGGGTTCGATTCCCATCACCCGCTCCATTTTCTTGCCGACACCCGGCGGGGCCACAGCCATTGGCCTCGGTACCATGCCGGCGTCACGGATTCCGGGGTTCCTAATACGACCATGGACGACAAACAACGCAACAAGGTCCTGCTGGTGCTCTTCGCGGGCGTCCTCATGGGGGCTCTCGACATTGCCATCGTCGGCCCGGCGCTGCCGGCCATACAGGCGGAGTTCGGGGTCGACAGCCGCCAGATGGCCTGGGTGTTCAACATCTACGTCCTGTGCAGCCTGGTGAGCACGCCGCTCATGGCGAAGCTCTCCGACCGCTTCGGCCGCCGCAACATCTATGTCCTCGACGTGCTGTTGTTCGTCGGCGGCTCGGTGATCGTCGCCGCGGCGACCGGCTTCGAAATGATGATCGTCGGCCGCGCGGTGCAGGCATTTGGCGCGGGCGGCATACTGCCGGTCGCCGCCGCGGTCATCGGCGACACGTTTCCCCAGGAAAAGCGCGGCGGCGCGCTCGGCCTGATCGGCGCGGTGTTCGGCATGGCGTTCCTGATCGGCCCCTTTCTCGCCGGCTTCATCCTGCTCTATGCGAGCTGGCACTGGTTGTTCCTCATCAACCTGCCGATCGGCGCCCTGCTGATTCTCGGCGCCTTGCGCCTGCTGCCGGCGACGAAGCCGGCCACGCGCAAGCCCTTCGATCTCGCCGGCGTGGCGGTGCTTTCCGTGCTGCTGACCGCGCTCGCCTACGGCGTCACTGCGCTCGATCCGCGCCAGGCGCTCCTCGGCATGTTCCAGCCGGGCATCGGTGGTTTCATCCTGGTCGCCTTCGTGCTGGCGCCGGTGTTCTGGCGGCTGGAGAACCACGCCGCCGACCCGGTGCTGCAGCCACGGCTGTTCCGCTCGCGGCAGATGATCGTCGCGGGCCTGCTCGCGATCGGCACCGGGATGTCGGAAACGAGCGGCGTGTTCCTGCCCGCCCTCGCCGTGACCGGCCTCGGCATGAGCCCGCACCAGGCGAGCTTCTGGATGATCCCGACGGTCATCGCCCTCACCATCGGTTCGCCGCTCGCCGGCCGGCTGCTGGACCGCGTCGGCTCGAAGATCATCGTGCAGGCCGGCCTGCTGCTGACCTCGATCGGCTTTTTCCTGTTCGCCTGGCTTGGCACCGACATCGTCTGGTTCGTGGTCGGCCAGCTCCTCTGCGGGCTCGGCCTCGCCGCGCTGCTCGGCGCGCCGCTGCGCTATGTCGTCCTCAACGAGGCGCGCCCGGAGGAGCGCGGCGCCGCGCAGGGGCTGCTGGTGGTGGTGCTCTCCATCGGGCAGTTGAGCGGCGCGGCGCTCGTCGGCGCGATCGCCTCGGGCGCGGCCGCCGACCGGCCGGAA
>JAKLLP010000306.1 GCA_023150055.1 Gammaproteobacteria bacterium
TTCAATAATTTCCTGGCCTGGTACGTCTACGACGACCTGGCCGAGGCCCGCCACGAGGCGAAGCGCTGGATCGGTTTCCGCGCCGTCTTCCGCGAGTACATGATGCGTGAGTTCATGTCCGCGGAGGATTTTCAGACGATCCTCCGGTTCATCCCGCAGATCTACGCGATGGCGCCCCAAGACGCCGATTCGGTCCCCGGGCTGCCGGACTATCTGCTCGACCAGTGCGTCGATCACCTGACGCTCACGGCGGCCGTGGACGATATGGATCACGTCATCGAGCACCTGCTCGAACTCAAGGCCGTCGGCGTTCAGGAGGTGTCGCTCGAACTCAAGAAGCACCAGGCGCACGGCATCCGCCTGCTCGGTGAACGCGTGATTCCGGCCCTGCGGTAAAGATGCCGCGCGGATTCGTTGAAGAAGCTGGACTCTGACCAGTCGGGATATTCAAGGCAACAGCAGAAAAAAAGAAGACGTGTCGAAAGGCAACGTCGCCCCCTGATTCCATGTAAATCAGTTCAACAGGGTTTACCGGGCATCCGGCACCCGTGCCCGGCGCCTCATTCGCCGGGCGATCGCCCGAGACGATCCTTTCAGCGGAACAGGGGGAGCGCGGAAATCCGCCGGTCGATCTCGTCGAGCAACCTGCGGGTTTCGGATCCGCCCAGCCCCCCGAGGTCGGACTGGAGTGCGTCGCGGGAGAGTTGTTCGGGCAGGCCGTCGACTGACGGCAGCAGGTTCGCTACATACTCGTCCTCTCGGACGCGGACCTGCAGGTCGTGGGCTGAAGCCTGATCTCGTGTCGCCGCGACCGCAAGCCGGATACCGGTAGCGTTCGCGGCCATGTCGACGAACGAAAACCCGGACCCACCCGGCGTCGAATCCATCAGCTCTTTCGACAGGCCGACCGTCAGCGCACGCTGCGGGTCGGAAAGCACCGTCAGCGCAGCGCTGACCCAGTAGTGGCGCGAGAGATCATTTCGCCCACCCAGCAGAATGCGCTGCCGAAGCCGTTCGCGCCTGCCGCTGTCTTCCAGATCGATATCCCGTCCGCCGACGCGGGCAACATTGTCTTCGCCAAGGATCTTTCCAAGCGCGAGGACTGCGGCGCGATTGGGCAGGACCGCATCGGTTCCGTGGGAGTTGTCCTCTGCGTAAGCAAACGCGATCTGCAGCAACTGCCTGAACCCCTCGTCGCCGTCGGGCACATCGTTCGCCAACTCCAGCACGTGAAGCGCCGTCGAGCGCCAGGCTTCGTACAGGTTATCGGGAACGCGCGTGGAGGTTCCCCACGCCACGAGGCCGAACGTCAGGGTCGTCAAGCCGACAAGTGCGGCCCGGTTGCGTCGCAGGGCAAGTCCCGCGAGGGCGCCGAGGAACGCGACGACGACGATCGCAACGAGCTGCGGCCGAATGGGCACGGCACCGAAATTGATGTACTTCGCGGTGACCGCAAGAAATGGAGCGCCCACCAGTGTCGCTGCCGTGGCGTAGCGCGAATACCATCCGTGCAGCGCGATCGCCAGCAGGACACCGATCAGCCCGACCCCGGCACCGCGAAGCAGTGCGGTCGCCACGAACCTGGCCTGCGGTTCCGTCAGCCCCGCGACGCGGCGTGCGATGCCGACGGCCCACTCGGGCGCACCGAGAGGCCGCGGGTCGGGTAACCAGCACAGAAGCACCACCCAGATGACGAGGGCAACACCCGCAACCCAAGGTGTCCAGGATCGGTCGGCATGAGTGGCGGCGATGGTCGGGGATGTCACCGTGACGGCTCTACTGGCGCGAATGGATTCTATGGTCTAGAGGGGTGTAGTTTTGCACGTCGCAACGCTATGTCGACGACTACTGCCGGAAACCTGCGACCCGGCACCTCACCCGCACAGTGACATACAATCGTCCGACCCCGGTGGCTGGCTGACGACGAACTCGTGATCCGCTTGTTGCACGTGATCAGTTCCGCGCTGATGTTCGGGGTCGGCGTCGGCGCTTTCTGGTTCATGCTGACGACGGTGCGCTCCGGCGACACGGCGGCGATCGCCGTCACCACGCGCAACGCGGTGCGGGCCGAGTGGTTCATCGCGGCGCCGGTTGCGCTGGTCCAGCCGGTAACCGGCTACGTGCTCATGCTGCAGCTCGGTTACCCGCTGCGCTCCACGTGGTTCTTCGCGGTGGCGACTCTCTACATTGTCGCGGGAATGTGCTGGGTCTACCTCATCAAGACCGAGTTGAAGCTGCGCGACCTGGCGGCGGAGCACGGGGGCGAGGGCGCGCTGCCGGCGAGTTTCGGGCTGCTCTTCCGCCGCTGGACGCGGCTTGCCGTCGGCTCCTTCGCAGGCGTGCTGGCGATCTTCTGGCTGATGGTCTTCAGGCCCGGTCTGGCGGCGTAGGGGTGCCGGGGCCTGCGCGCACCAGGCAGGCCATGCAACGCTCGCCGAACAGCACCGGCTGAGAACCGCGATTCTGCGACCCGGCACCTTGCCCGCGTCGCCGTGACACGGAACCGTCACCTGCGGACACTAGATTGACCGCATGCGCAGACGAACGCTGATCGGGGCCGCGCTTGCTCTCGGTAGCTGTGCCCGTATCGGGCGCGAACCGGCGCCCGCGACGCGCCCGGTGGTGATCGCGCACCGTGGCGCCAGCGGCGAGCGACCCGAGCACACGATGGCGGCTTATCGCCTGGCGATCGCGCAGGGCGCCGATTACCTCGAGCCCGATCTGGTAATGACCGCCGACGGCGTGCTGGTCTGCCGGCACGAGACGGAGCTTTCCGCGACCACTGACGTGGCCCGGCATCACAGGTTCGCGCAGCGTCGCGCCACCAGGTCGGTCGACGGGCGCGAGAGCAGTGGCTGGTTCGCCGAGGACTTCACGCTCGCCGAGCTTCGCACCCTGCGCTGCCGCGAACCGCTGCCTGATCTGCGTCCCGCCAGCGCGCGTTTCGACGGGCTCGAGGGCATACCGACCTTCACGGAAGTGGCCGAGCTGGCGCGTCGCTACCATGTCGGCCTGTATCCGGAACTCAAACACCCGCGTTTTCTCGTCTCGCGGGGTCTCGACCCCGTGCCGGTGTTCGAGGCAGTGCTGCGAGACACGGGTCTGCCCGATCGTGGTACGCCCGTGTTCGTGCAGTGTTTCGAACACGGGCCGCTCGAGCGGCTGCATGAGCGGACTGGGCTGCGTACCGTGCAGCTCGTCGCGGCCGAGGGCGGACCGGCGGATCTCCCGGGGACGCTCTACGCGGACCTGCTCGGCGACCTCCGGCAGGTCGCGCGCTATGCCGATGGCATAGGTGTCGAAAAGTCTTTGGTCATTCCCCGTGAATCCGCCGGGCGGCTCGGCCCACCGACAGGTCTCGTCGCGCGTGCCCACGCGACCGGGCTGCTGGTCCACGCCTGGACCTTCCGCGCCGAGAACCGGTTTCTCCCGGTGGAATTCCAGCGCGGCAGCGATCCGGCCACGCACGGCGATCTCGAGGGTGAGATCGCGCGGTTCCTCGCTCTCGGCGTCGACGGGGTC
>JAKLLP010000307.1 GCA_023150055.1 Gammaproteobacteria bacterium
AGGGACTCGTAATGCCCAAGCGTCAGCTTCTGCGCCGGATCGATGCCACCGATGCGCCCATACTCGAATGCGTACTTGCTGATTTCCTTCGGTGCATTCCCGAAGCGCAGGACCTGTGGCCAGGCCTTTGGGTTCCAGATCACGTTGCGGTACACGGCGCTGTTCGGGTCGTAGGAAAAAATCTGGATCGTCGACTCCCAGGAGCTGCGCGGGCTCGCCGAATCACTGCCACCGTGGAAGACGTAGACCACGCCGACCCTGCGTGGCGCCGCGGAGTCGTTCACCGCGCAGCCGGCCACCACCAGCAGGGCGGCCAATATGGCAAAGCAGCTCCTGGCTCCGTGCATCATCAGTTCTCCTCTGGCCTCACCGGACCCGCGGCGGAAGTCGGGGATGATGCCGATCGCTGGACGGCCCACGCAACCCGTCCGCCCGGTTCTCCCGGTCGGGCGGGCTATAATGCGGCCCGCCTTCCCGGGCGCCCCGGAAGAATTGCGGACAATGCGGACTTTTTTCAAATGGTTCGGACTCGTGCTGATCGCCATCGTGGTGGGCGGCTGGCTGCCGGCGTACTCCGGCGCCTATGGGTTGTACTGGGAGCGTTTCGCGGCGAGCTTTCTCACCAATCCCGTGAATCCATCCTATCGCTGGTATCGGCCACTGGAGCCGGTGGCCGGCAGCTTCACGGAACCGCTGCGCGCGAGCGAGCGCGCGCGGGGTGCATTCAGGCCGGAAGCGCTGGAGCTGGCAGCGCTGTACGCCAAACTGCATAACAGTGATTCCCTGATCGTGATGCACGGTGGCGAGCTGGCATTCGAGCAGTACTGGAACACCAGGAAGCCCGAGAGCCTTTTTCCGCTCCATTCTCTTACCAAGACGTTGACGGCAATCCTGGTCGGTCATGCGATTGCGGATGGGCGCATCATGTCCGCCGATCAGCCCGCATGGCATTTCCTTCCCGAGTGGGACGATGAGGCGCATCGAAGCATCCGCATCAGGGACCTGCTCAACATGGCAAGTGGCCTGAAGGAAACGTACCAGTTCGCGCCGTGGTCGGATCGGATGCAACGGGTCATGGGGGCTGACATCGTATCGTCCAACCTCGCGGTCGGGATCGCGGGGCCACCGGGGGTGAAATTCGCGCACATCAATCCGCCGGCGCAGATCCTCGGCATCATCGTCGAGCGGGCAACCGGCAGACGATTCGCCGATTACCTGTCGGAGAAGTTCTGGCGTCCGATCGGCGCCCGGGATGCCCAGGTGTTCGTCGACCGGCCAGGCGGGACGGCGCATGCCGACTGCTGCATGTGGGCGGCGATTCAGGACGCCGCGCGCGTGGGCGAAGTGCTGCGGACCGGCGGTGTGTGGCGCAGCGAGCAGGTCATCCCTCGCGGCTGGGTGGAGCAGATGACCGCGCCGTCGGCTGCATACGAGAACTTCGGCATGATGGTGTGGCTGGGTAATACCTTCGAGACGGAGCGGCGCTACGATCCGGATGTCGACGCGTTCATAAACCGCCAGTCGGAGCCGTTCGCGGCACCGACCTTCTTTCTCGATGGTCTGCACCTGCAGCGGGTGTGGGTGGTGCCTTCGCATGAACTCGTCATCGTGCGTACGGGCAGCGATGACCCGGACTGGGATGAGTCGGTGTTGCCGAACATGCTGATCCGGGCCCTTGCCGACTGAGTGCTGTCATCGCATCCGGCCTGGCCAGAGAATCTGCTTCGTGATGATCAATAACCGGGAGTCGACAATGCGGCGAATGGCTGCTCTTTTCATCCTCGCCGTGCTGTCGGGCGGCTGTGTCAGCAGCTCGGATCCCAACAATGGCGCGGTGCGGCTCCTCAATGCCGTGCGCGATGCGCCGCGGATGAACCTGCTGATCGACGAGGAGCTGCGTATTGCAGGTGTGAGCTTCGCCGGCGGGTCGGCATTCGTCACGGAGCGGCGCGGCGATTACCGTGTTCGCATCGAGGAGGTCCTGCCACCTGTCGGCAGCGAGTCGGCTACCGAGACCATCTACGACCAGGTGAACTCATGGTCGGCCAGCGACGAGATCACGTTCATCGTGGCCGGCGAGGCTGCAAGTGACAGCGAAGAGATCATCGAGGTTCGCAGTGTCACGCGCGCGGTACCCTTCGGCCGGACGCGCCTGCAATTCGTGCATGCGGCGGTGGGTGGGGCTGCGGTCGACGTGTATGTCACCGACCCCGATACCGTCCTCAGTGCCGTGGCGCCAATCGCTCCGGCACTGGCCTATCGCGCAGTCACCCCGGAAACGGAGGTTGCCAGCAACAGCGCGAAGATCGTGCTGACGGCCGTGAATGACCCCGGCACAGTGCTCTTCGACTCCGGCGAGATCTTCCTGACGCGGGAAGGCTCGCTGCTCATCGCGGTCATCCCGAGCGCGGCAACGGCCGGCAGCACGAGCCCGTTCTCGGTGGTCATCATGACCGGCATCGGCGCCGGCCTGCTGATCGACAGGAACGCGGTGGCCGAAACGCAGGTGGTGAACGCGGCACCCGGCGCCTACGCCCTGGATGTGTTCGTGAACGACCTGTCGGTCGATAACTCGACCCGACAGGAGTGCGATCCGTTCACGACCGAGGCTGGCACGCTGCTCGAGTTCTGCGCGCAGGCCTTCACCGCGCTGAGCGGTTTTCAGGCGGTCGCGGCGGGCGACTACGACGTCAAGGTCCAGAAGACCGCCGATCCGGTCGTGGCTGCGCAGGCGCTTGCCGCGGGTTTTGCCGCGGGTTCCCGGACCAACATGCTGCTGACCGGACTCACCGAGGACGCTGCCACCACGACAACGCAGAACCTGCAGTTGCTGGTCAGTGCGCAACGCGTCGCAACGGCAGCGCAGCTGCGCGTCGTCAGTGCTTCGCTGGCCGCCGACGCTGCGGTCGCCGGCGATCCGACGTCCGACCGGCTGGAGCTCTACATCACGGCACCGGGGGCAGACCTCGCAGCCGAGGGCCCGGACTTCGTGAATCTCAGTCTCGGGGCCGACACCGGCTACCTGCAGCAAGTCCCCGGCAGCTACCAGCTGGTACTGGCCAGGACCGATACCGCAGCCACGGGGGTCCCGCCGGAGGTGCTGTACACACGCGACCTGCAGCTGCTTGCAGGCGGCATTTACACGCTCGTCATCATCGACAGCGTCGGTGGCGTGCAACCGTTGCAGTCGTTGTCGCTCGAGGACGATCCGACGCCCTGAGCTGCGGGTTTGGTGTCTCGCACTCGTGGGCGTCTTCCCGCACCGCCCGCGGCAGCGGCCGGCATCCGTCCCGGTCGACCATGGTGCCGATGGCGAAAAGATCTGGTTCATCGCGCCTGCGCGGCGCGTCTGGAGCCGGGCATCTGCGCTGGTGAGTGCCGGACCGTTACCAGCGGCGCGCCGTGACGGGCGGGTTGCTGGCCGCCTGGCATCTGCCAATCCAGCCGTTGGGTCAGGTCCCGTCGGGACGCTCCCTGCG
>JAKLLP010000308.1 GCA_023150055.1 Gammaproteobacteria bacterium
CCGCCTTTCGGCGGCTCGATGCGGAATTTCACGCGCGGGCGGGCAAGCTCGCGGCAGCGGCACGCGCGGGCGACGCGGAACTCGCGGCCTACCATCACTCACGCCTGCTCGAAGGCTGCATGAGTTGCCATGCGGTTTTCGCTGCTGCACGTTTCCCCGGTTTCGACACCGCTCCTGCATCGGAGCATCGGCACTGACAAACAACCGGGGACGGTTCCCTCCCGGGAACCGTCCCCTATTGTCCCTATTGTCCGCCGGCACGGGCCGGAAAATCCCGCAGGGCGAGTTCCACCAACTGCCGGCTCGCGATCGCATCCGGGTTGCGCACGTCCAGGGTGCCGGTGACGGAGCCGAGCCAGATCTCGCGCTTTTCGGCGGCATCCACCGCGTGAATGACGAGCTGTCCCTCACGCACGTTCCTCACGCCGCCGGTACTCATACCGACCGACCCGCCGACGTTACCTCCCCAGCTGCCCATGCCGACGCCGATGCTGAACGGGTTCGACTCCAGCTTCTCGGCAGCGAGAAACTCCCAGGTCATCAGTAATTGCGGGTCACGCTCGGCCGCGCGGTAGCCGCGCGCCGTCAACACCTCGCGAATGGCGTTGCGCAGGTGCTTGTCGGTCAGCGACTCGGGCGGATCGGTATCCCCGGCTGGCCTCCAGCCGAAAGTCTCGTACGCTGAGATGTCGGTATCGGGGTCCTGCTGGGATTGAACCTCCGGCTGGCGCGGAGTCGCACAACCGATGAGCGTGGCGGCCAGCGCGAGACCGGCAAGGGAACACAGGACTCGTCGCATAGGTGGTGACCTGGCTGGAAGTGAAGGCTACTTAGTCTACCGCCACAGGGGACGGTTCCCTCCCGGGAACCGTCCCCTGTGGCGCTGCGCTCAGCGCAGCGCCGGCAGCACGCGCTTCCCGATCAGGCGGATCGATGCGGCCGGGTTCGCGTAGAGCCGCAGTGCAACGCCACCGAGCCCGGCATCGCGCAGGTCGCCGAGCCTGGTGACCGCCCGCTCGATGTTCGCGGGCGTGGTGCAGAGCGTGACGTTGTCGACCAGCGCGTCGAGCACGCTCTCCGGCACACCCTCGACGACATCGCGTCCCGCAACAAAGGCCCTCGCGAACGCCGCGCGGCTCGCCATGACGAGCTGCACGTCTTCGGGCGCGAGAAACGAGGCGAGCAGCCACGGCCGGAAGATCCCGCGAAGGAAAAGCCAGCGTCTCGCCTCGCGACGCGCCTCCGCTTCGTCCTCGTACACATGCCAGGCGATGAAGACATTGGTCCGGAAGCCGGGGACACCCGTGCCCGGCCTGCTCCTGCCCGCCCTGGCAAGCGCGGCATCGAGCGTGGCGATCGCCTGCTCGGCCGGCTCCGGCGGCATGTCGCTCATCATGATGCCGTCGGCCACACCGGCCGCCATGCGCAGCATCTGCGACTGGCTCGCACCGACGTACACGGCAGGGGCCGGCGCCTCGAGCCAGCCAAAGCGGCAGTTGCGCACCTGGTAGAGTTCGCCCGCGAAGTCCACCGCGCCGCCGCTGGCGGCGAGCTTCATGATCTCCACACACTCGCGCACCGCGCGCACCCGCCGGTGCGGTACGAGGCCGAGCGCCTCGAGCGCCTCCCCGCCGCCGCCGACGACGATCCGGGCGCGTCCCGCGGCGATCTCGTTCAGGGTCAGCAAGGCGCTGGCGATGCGCAGCGGGTGGATGTCGAAGGGGTTGACGGCAATCGGCCCGAGCGCGATCCGCGAGGTCGCCTGCGCCAGCGCCGAGAGATTGGTAAACGGATCGCGCGAGTCGTTGAGACTCGACACCCACACGCCGCTCAAGCCCTGCTGCTCGGCCAGCAGGCCGAGTTGCGCGAGGTCCTGCGCCCTGGCGCGCGAATCCAGGATGACGTCGATCTGCATATTGCTCCTCAGGCGTCGAGCGCCGTGTCGGCATGCCGCCCCATGACAGGCTGCGGGACCGGAAATGAGAACTGCCGCGCGTTCACAATAATTCCTCCGCAAGCAGGCGCAACGCCGGGAGCGAGGCGCCGGCGGCAAGCAGCGAACCCACCCGGCCGCTGCGGCCGGCTTCCTTCCACGCGGCGAGGCGCTCACGGATGCGCGCGGCCGAGCCGACCAGGGCGACATCGTCGACGAGCGCGTCCGGAACGGCAGCGGCGGCCTCCGCGCGCCTGCCGGCGAGATAATGATCCTGGATGCGTGCGGCGGCCTCTTCGTAGCCGAGCCGCCGCGCATAGTCGGTGTAGAAGTTCCGCCCCGGCGGGCCCATGCCGCCGATGTACAACGCGAGGTGCGCGCGCACCGGCGCGCGCGCCGCATCGAGATCATCGTCGAGCGATACCGGCACGAAGGGCGCGAGATCGAAGCCCGCGCGCGTGCGCCCGGTGGCGCGGGCGAGTCCCGCGGCAAGATGCGGCTCGATGAGGTCCGGCCGCGCGGGATTCATCCAGATCGGAAACACGCCGTCACCGATCTCCGCCGCAAGCGCGAGCCCCTTCGGCGTCACGGCCGCCGTATAGATCCGCAGGCCGCGATCGGCGTGGAGGATGCTCTTCATCGGCACGCCGAGCCCGGTGGCATCCTCTCCGTCGTACGGGATCCGGTACTCGCGGCCCTGGTACACGAGCGGCGCCTCGCGCGCGGCAACCTGGCGGATGATCGCCACGTACTCGCGGGTGCGTGCCAGTGGCCGTCCGTAAGGGACCCCGTACCAGCCCTCCACCACCCGCGGCCCGGACGGCCCGATACCGAGCACGAACCGCCCGCCCGAGAGCCCGTTCAGCGTCATCGCGGTCATGGCGGCACAGGTGGGTGTGCGCGCGGGCATCTGCATGATGGCGGTGCCGACGCGGATGCGGGTGGTCCGCGCGAGGATCCACGCGGCCGTCGACACGGCATCCGTGCCGTAGGCCTCCGAAGTCCACACCGAGTCGAAGCCCAGTCGCTCGGCCTCCATGATCTGTGCGAACGGCAGCTCCACCTGGGCGACGCCGTAACCGGCCACGAAACCGAGTCGCATGAACGTTTCTCCCCTGGCTGCCGTGGCTGCCCCGGCAGCAGCCCGATGTCTCGCATCCGCGCCATGCCGCCTCCCGCCGGACCAGTGCGACGGCCGGCGCCGGAGCCATCGCATCATAGCCCAGCCGCAAATCCCTGCGGCGACGCGCCGGTGCCGGTGGAGGGCACCGCCAAATACCCTGCCGGCCTGCGCCCGATGACGACGCCGCGCGAGCGCGGCGGGGATTATTCTCATACCATCGGGCATGTTTCCTGCAACACGACAGCGAGGAACCCGCCATGAGAACCCTGCTCTGCGCCCTGTTCGCCGGCCTCGTGCTCGGCACCTCGATCACCGCAGCCGCTGCAGCGGACGGCGCCGAAGCCGGGCGCACGCTCGCGCTGGTCAAGGCCTGGGTGCACGGCCACTACGACAACAAGCAGCAGTTCGAGCGCGAAGTGGC
>JAKLLP010000309.1 GCA_023150055.1 Gammaproteobacteria bacterium
GTTCCATCCGGCCGACTGGTCCTGATGCAGCTTGTCCGCCCGGCAACCCGGCAGCTTGAAATTGACCTTTTCCTTGAACAGCAACGCCGGTTCACCGAGCAGTTCGACCACCGCTGACATGGGCTGGGTACCCAGCAGGATGTCGGATACAGCAGCATTGTCGGCGCCAAGAAAGTGTTCCATACGGACCAGCATGTTCCGGCCCGTGACCGGACTCTTCTCGTAGTACCGCGCCTCGGACCCAAGAGGCTCGGTGCTATCGGTCGCCCTGTCGAGCCATTCGCTCACCCGCTGGACCGCGTCAGCCGAGAAGAAAGCAGGCTTGACGAGAAAACCGCGCCGGCGAAACAACTCCACTTCGTCAGGGGAAAAAACCATGTCAGACTCCATCGGCAAGGCCGCGAGAATTTCCTGCACGAGAGGATCGGACAATCGGGGTTAACACCTACGATTGTGCCAAGCGGCGCCCCCTGAGCAGGTGTTAACCATGTCTCCGGAATAAGGTGTAAACCATGTGCCCGGAATACACCCCTGCCGGGGATGGCGTCCCCACGGGGATTCGAACCCCGGTTACCGCCGTGAAAGGGCGATGTCCTAGGCCTCTAGACGATGGGGACTCGCAGGCGTCACTCAGGTGGGATCAACTGGTGGAGCTAGGCGGGATCGAACCGCCGACCTCTTGCATGCCATGCAAGCGCTCTCCCAGCTGAGCTATAGCCCCACGAGGCTGCGGACTTTACGCAGCACCCTCCGCACTGTCAAGAAACCGGCGCACTGGTCAGCCGGGGTTGCGTCCTATGTGCGCGATCGCGTCCTCGAGACGCGACAGCGTGCGCGCCCGCCCAACGAGAGCGAGCGTGACATCGATAGGCGGCGACACGGTGCCACCAGTCACCGCGACGCGCAGCGGCTGGCCGATCTTGCCGAAGCCGAGCCCCGCCTCAGTCGCGACCCCGGCCAGAACATCATGAATGGCCTCACGGCTCCACTCGGAGAGCGCTCCGAGCCGGAGATGAACCTGTCGCAACGGATTCAAAATTGCCGGTACCAGGTGTTTCCGCGCTGCTTTCTCATCGATACCCACGATGTCGCCGAATGCGTAGGCGCTCGCCGCTACCATGTCCTCGAGAGTGACAGCCCGCTCGCGATACGCGTCGACGACCGCATCGAGGGGCGGACCCCCGCGCCAGTGCATGCCACGCCGGTCCATATGACCGCGAAGGCAAGTGGCAAGCCTTACCCGGTCGCCGGACATGATGTACTGCTGGTTGATCCAGGCCAGTTTCGCGGGGTCGAAACGCGAAGCCGCTGCGTTTACCGCACTGAGATCGAATAACCGTATCATCTCCTCGCGCGTGAATATCTCCTGATCGCCATGTGACCAGCCAAGGCGTACGAGGTAATTGAGCATCGCCTCCGGCAGATACCCTTGTTCGCGATACTCCAGGATATTGACGGAACCGTGGCGCTTCGACAGCCTCGCACCGTCGGGGCCGAGAATCATCGGCAGATGCGCATATTCCGGAACCGGCAGACCCAGGGCCTGCAGGATGTTGACCTGTCGTGGCGTATTGGTGAGGTGGTCATCGCCGCGAATGACATGAGTGATGCCCATATCCGCATCATCGATGATCACGCTGAAATGAAACGTGGGCACACCGTCTGAGCGCACCAGGATCAGGTCATCGAGATTGGCATTGTCGAAGGGGACGTCGCCGTGGACCATGTCCCGCACGACAACTTCGCCTGCGGATGGGTTCCGAAAACGGATTACCGGTGTGACACCAGGCACCGGCTCGCGGCGGGAGCGGCAACGGCCGTCATAGCGGGGGTTCTCTCCGCGAGCCACCTGGGCCGCTCGCCTCGCCTCGAGTTCCTCGTGCGAGCAATAGCAACGGTAAGCGGTCCCCGCCCGGAGCATGGTCTCCGCCACTTCCGCGTAACGCGGCAACCGATCCATCTGCCGGACAGGACCTTCGTCATAGTCGAGACCGACCCACTCCAGACCGTCGAGTATGGCCTGGATCGACGCCTCGGTTGACCGCTCGCGATCAGTGTCCTCGATCCGCAAGACGAAGCGGCCGCCACGGTGACGGGCGAACAGCCACGAGAATAACGCGGTACGCACACCGCCGATATGCAGGTAACCGGTCGGGCTTGGCGCGAATCGGGTCGTTACGGTCATGGCCTGTCACTGTCAGCAGAAATCTCAGCCGGGAATTCTACAGCCGACCCGATCTGGAAAGATCATGGATGTAGAGACTGGGATCTCAGTCACCCAGCATGATTTATTGGCAGCCAGGCCATGGATTGGCACACTGTGGCTGACCATGAGCGGCACGCCTCCAAACGCGCAGATCATCACCGTCCTGGATGCCTTGTTTCCGAGCGGTGCCACCACTGCGATGCTGGCCGCCGGGGGTGTTGTCACCGCACCGGCGCCAGAGGAACTCGCTTTCACTAAAGGGTTTCAGGGGAAACGCCTGGCCGAATTCGGCCTAGGGCGTGCGAGCGCCCGATGTGCCCTGCAGCGACTGGGCCAACCCGCGGTCGGCATCCCCGTCGGGCGCAACCGCGAACCCCTCTGGCCCCCGGGGATCGTTGGCAGCATTACACACGCCGACAACTGCGCCGCCGCCGTGGTCGGTTTGAAACCGACATTCACGGCACTTGGTCTCGACCTCGAACCCGCTGAGCCCCTCGAGGCGAGTCTCTGGGAACGCATCAGTCGCCCGGCCGAGTTGCAGCGCCTCGGGGGCGCCCTGGTCACGCCGGGTCTCGGTGTACGGCTGATCTTTTCGGCCAAGGAGTCCGTCTACAAGGCGCTCTGGCCCCTCACGAAGCAATTCCTGGACTTCCACGACCTGCAGACCTGGTTCGACGCGGAAAGCGGCTGCTTCAGCGTGACGTTCTCCGGCAAGACCGGCGACGCAGACGAATTTACGGGCCTCGAGGGCCGCTTCCTGCTGGCCGACGGGCTGATCGCCACCGGCGTGAGTCTCCGGAACCACTCCTGACCGACCAGCGCTCCGCTGCATCCGGATCGGCTACGCGAAGTCGGTGACAGACACCGTCTCGGATGCCGGGCGAAAAGGTCCCGTCAGGCCGGAACGCGAACGGATCCGGCACCGCTCTGCGTCTTCCGCCCGCCGGGGTAGTCCCTGTCGGCGGTCCAGGCCCGAGCGGCGTTCGGGCCCCATGTAGGCGGCATCGTTGCCACACCGTCGCTCCACTCCGCTGCGCCGGTCGGAGATCACGGTATTTCGCCTGCAGATCGATTTACGGAAGAAACGCATGACACGCCATGAGTGCATGATCATCCAGAAGTACATCAGCCCGACGACCAGGAATGCCACCGCCACGACCAGGTCGGGCCAGTTCCACAGGGTACTGGCAAGTCCGAACGCGACACCGATGGACCCCAGAGTTGCCATTATCGCCACGGTCTGATTCACGCTGTAGCCGGCAAGCAGGA
>JAKLLP010000030.1 GCA_023150055.1 Gammaproteobacteria bacterium
TGGCGGCCGGCGCCTGGGCCTTCGTCGGCCTGCCCGAGCCGGCGCGGCAGGCACGCAGCGGCGCGCGAGCGGTCGTCAGGGTGTTCGATTCGCGTGTGTTGCCGTATCTCGCCGGCTGGGTGGTGGTCTTCGGCGTTTTTACCGGCGTGCAGACTATCACCGCCTATTTCATCGCCGATCGCTACGGCATTGCGGCGGTCGAACTGCAGCAGCGCACCATGATGATCGCGCTGCTGGCCATGGCCTTCTGCACGCTGCTGGTGCAGGCGGTGATCCTCCAGCGCTGGAAGGCGCCACCGGGGACGATGCTGCGCACGGGCTTTGCGATCATGGCCGCTGCCTTGTTGTTGCTCGCCTTCGGCCCCGGCGTCATGTCGCTTTATGTCGGCTATGCAGCCTTCGGCGTGAGTTTCGGCTTTGCCGCCCCCGGCCTGAATGCCGCCGGCAGCTTGAGCGTGCGCGCCGAAGAGCAGGGGTCGGTCGCCGGGCTGCTCTCGGCCGCGCCGACGGTCGGCATGATCTTCGGCCCGCTCCTCTGCGGGGCCGTGTATCGCGCGGCGCCGCAGTGGCCAATGCTGGGTGGTGCGACCCTGACCGCCCTCATTCTCGTCTGGCTGCAATTCGTGCGCGTGCCGGATCCCAGGCAGCCCGCTTGAGCGGGCTGCTGGCAATAGCCTTGCGGGCCGGGTGGGCGCCCGCGACGCGAGGCTATTGCCAGCGCCCGGCCATGGCGATCATGGCGTCGGCCACGGCGCCGGGTTGCTCTTCCTGGACGTAGTGCCCCGCACCCTCGATTCGGGCCACGACCGCGCCGGGGATCAGGCGCTCGAGCGCTTCGAGCTCGCCGATCGGCTTGCCGCGGTCCTGCAGGCCCCATGCGATCAGCGTCGGTACTTTCACGCGGCGCGCCATTTCCGGCTCTTCGCCGGTCTCGTACTGCCCCATCAGGGTAGTCGTGCCCGCGAGGTAGCCCTCGCTGCGCGGTGCCAGCATCATCTCGGTCATTACCTGCGGTGTGATGACGCTCTCGTCGAGGAAGGAGCGGCGCAGGAAGTTCTCGCGGAACTCCCGGGTGCCGAAAATCCTGGCCATCACGCGCGGCAGCGGAAAAACCAGGTATTGCGTCACCGGCGGCACGCCGGTGGTGATGATCCCCGGGTTCATCAGCACCACACCGCTTACCCGCGGATCAGCGGCCGCGACGTACACCGACAGGGTGCCGCCCATCGAGTGTCCGCCGATCACGTAGCGCTCGAGGCCGAGGGCCGTGGCGAGACCCATGACCACGCGGGCCTGGGAGGCATTGCTGTAGTCACGATCGGCAGGCTTGGAGGACAGGCCGAAACCCGGCACGTCGAGCATGATCACGTGGAAGTGCCCGGCGAGCAGCGGGCCGAGCAGGCGGAAGGTCTGCAGCGTGTTGGCAAAGCCATGCAACAGCACGACGGTGGGTTTTCCCGGCGCGGGCTCGCCGACGCTGCGATAACGCAGCTCCAGCCCGTCGACGGTGATGAATCGGTCCTCTGGCGTGGCGAGCGCCCGGGCCGGCACTTCCGCCTCCCCTGGCCAGTAGGCATAGGCCACGAGACCCACCCAGCCCACGGCGAGCAGGCCCAGCACGGCGAGGAAAGAACGGCGCAGGAATCGCATCGGGCCTGAATGCTAGCAGGTCGGGTTGGGCTGCGTCGCGGGTTTGCCGTATCCTCGCCGCACGGTCAACGGGAGTCCGTGCGATGCGGATGGCGGCAGCTATGGCGGCGATCTTTCTGCTCGGCAGTGTTTCGGCCGTGGCAGGCGTTTTTTCCGACTACTCCGGGCGGCAGCTCTACGAACGGTTCTGCGCGAGCTGCCATGGTCCGGCAGGTTTCGGCGACGGGGCGGTCGCGCCATCGCTGAAAGTCATGGTCCCCGATCTCACCCGCATCTACCGCCGCAGCGGTGGCGCGTTCCCGGAGGAACGGGTGCGCCGGATCATCGACGGCCGCCAGGCCTACCCTGCGCACGGGACGCGGCTGATGCCGGTCTGGGGGCAGGCGTTCCCGGTCGAGGAGGGCGGCAGCGCCGAGGCGCAGGTCGAGAGTGAGCAGCTCGTAGGCCGGCTGGTGGAATACCTGCGCTCGATCCAGCAGTGAGCGGGCGCGCGTGTCGGCGATGAACCCCGATTCGGTCGCCAGTGCGCCGGGCCGAAACCGGCCCTGCGACTCCGTGCGTGAGTATGCCGCGGCGCTGGAACGGCGCGGTCGCCTGCTGCGCCTGCCGCCCATGGACCAGGACCGCTACGAGGCTACCGCCTTCGCCTATCGGCTCATCGAGCGCTACGGCATCGAGTCCGCGCCGGCGTTCCTGATCGAGCGGGTGCGCATCGGCGGGCGCTGGCGCGACGAGCCGGTGCTGGCCAATCTCTACGGGCGTTGGCCGGACGAGGCGGTCCTGTTCGGCGTCGATCCGGTGACGGACGATCCGCGCGCGATGTATCGGGCCGTGCTCGAAGCCCTGGGTGCGCGGCTTGACGAGGCTGGCAGCTGGCGGCGCATTGCCCCGGTGGAGGTCGCCGATCCCCGTGAGGCGCCCTGCAAGGACGTGGTGCTGACCGGCGATGCGGTGGATCTGGAGCGCTTTGCCTGGTTGCAGAACAACCCGGCCGACGCCGGCCGCTACGTCAACATGGGTTCGGTCTTCATAGAGGCCCCGGAGATCGGCCGCAACGTCGGCACCTATCGCTGCCAGGTGAAGGGGCCGCGGCGCATGGCCATCAACCCGGAGCCTGGCCAGCACGGCTGGCGCATCCTCGACGCCATGCGCAAGCGCGGCGATCGCGTGGCGCAGGTGGCCGTCGCGGTCGGACCCGATCCGATGACCTTCTGTGCCAGCAGCACCAAGATGGCGGGGTTCCTCGAGGACGAACTGGAGCTGGCCGGCGGATTGCGCGGCGCGCCGGTGCCGGTGGTGCGCTGCGAGACCAGCGATATCCGCGTTCCGGCCTGCTCGGAGTTCGTGATCGAGGGCGAGGTGTCGCTGACGGAGTTCGAAGACGAGGGGCCGTATGGCGAAATGTACGGTTACCTCGGCCCGGTGAAGCGTGGCAATTTTGTTCTCGAGATCCGGGCGATCACCCACCGCCGCGATCCCTGGGTGCTGAACTCCTTCACCGGGCTCACCTGCGACATGCCGCGGGCACCGCAGGTCGCCTCCAGCTTCTACCAGTACCGCCGGCTGATCCCGGCGCTGACGGCATTCAACACACCCCGTGGCGCGAGTGGTGTGGTCGTGATCGCCATCGACAAGAAATTCCCGGGTGAGGGCATGGCGGCGGGGCAGTGCCTTGCTGCGAACGCGGGGCTGAACAAGGTCGTCATCGTGGTCGACAAGGACCTGGATATCCTCGACCCGAGCCAGGTGCTGCATGCGCTCGGCGCGCGCTGGCAGCCCTCGGCGAGCCTGCTGATCCCACAGACACAGATGATGATGCCCGACCCCAGCCGTCCACGCTGGGGCCTGTCGAGCAAGATGGTGATCGATGCCACGCGCCAGTTACCCGGAGAAGGCGGACCCGCCAGCTGGCCAGCGCTGAACCGTGACCTGCTGGTCGAGCGCGCACCGCAGGCCTTCGAGTTGGTCGACGCACGCTGGCCGGAGTACTTCTCGCGACGTGAGTAAGCGGCGCGGGGCTTGCGAATGCCATCGGGCTTGCTGCGCGGCTCCATGCCGGATACCCCGACTGCGGCATATTGCCCCATTGCCGTCGTCTGCTGGTGCTGGGTAGGCTCGACGACCCGCCTACAGGCGATTCAACCGCGCATGCTCACACCACGCCAGGAGATTGCCCGTGAAAGACGCCGCCAGATGCAGGTTCGCCGTGCGCTGGCGGCGGGTCTGCGCGAGCAACCCGTGGAGCCCGAGCGCGCGGCCGGGTTCTTTCTCGCCTGCGTGGATCACCTGCGGTTCTGCATGGATCGCCTGCAGCGCCAGGACGGCATGATCCATGCGCTGCTGCGGGACAGGATCCCGGCCGGGGACCGTGACGCCCACGCGCGCCTGGCGGCCGTCGACGAGCAGCTCGGGCGCAGCCGCATGATCATGGATGACCTCGGTCGCGCTGCCGATGCGCTGCAGAAAGCAGGTCAGTCCGGCGTTGGCGACTTCGTCATGCGTGCCCGCACACTGGACACGGCGTTTACCGCGCTCGCGCGCTCGGCCAGGAACCCGATGTTCGACTACACGAGCCGCCTGCTCTCCGATGTCGACTGGGAGCGGGTTGCCGGCGTCGATGACGAGGCGGTGGCGGAGGAAGAGCGGCTTTTCGAGGCGGTGCGCCGCTACGCTCCGCCCGGGGCCGATCCGGCCAGCATGGCGGATGGTCACCCGACGAGCTGATGACCGAGTCGAATCGAACACTGCCTTATCTGCCAACGAGGAGCATGAATGATGGATCCGAGTAATGCATGGCTGGCCCACCGTCCGATCGCTTTTGCAATTGCTGCAGCGCTCGTGCTTTCGCAGGCGGCACTCGCCGAGGAGCAGCACGATCATGCGGCGATGGACCACTCGAAGATGGACCACTCCACCCATGACCAGGGGCGCGATGAACTCGGCCGCAGCCTCTACAACATGAAGCACGAGATGGATGCGGCCATGATGAAGGAACTCAGGGAGAAGGTCGCGCTATACCGCGATTACTCCGATGCCGAGATCGCGTTGTCGATGGACATGATGGGACAGGAGTATGCCTGGTACATCAGCCCGGACAGCGTGCGCGGCAAGCAGGGCGTGCTGATCCTCACGCATGGTTTTCGCGAGCAGGGCGACAAGGTGTTCCGCGACCAGGTGCAGTCGATTGCCAATATCTTTCCGACCTCGCTCGGCATCGGCATGGCGATGATGATGTCCTCGCACATCCAGGTGGCGCTCGACGATCTCGCCGCAGCCGGGGCGAGCGAAATCGTCATAGTGCCGGTGGTCTCTTCGGCATCGAACGAGTTGTACCGGCAGTGGTTGTACGTGTTCGGCAAGCAGGATGAAGCCGAATTCGCCAGTGTGCCGCGGGTGAAGACCGACGCCGTGTTGAAGTTCGTTTCACCTGCCGGTGACAACCCTCTCATCGCCGAGATACTGCTCGACCATGCTGCCGAAGTGAGCACCGATCCCAAGAAGGAAGTCGTGATCATCGCCGGGCATGGACCGTCGAGCGAGGAAGACAACGACGAGGAGATGCGTGTGCTCGCTGGACTGGCGAAGATCATCCAGGAAGACGGAGGCTTCTCCGCGGTTTACGGCCAGACGCTGCAGGACGATGCGCCACCGCCGGTGCGTGCGGCGAACGTGAAGAAACTGCGTGCCCTCGTGGAGGGCGCGGCGAGCGAGGGCAAGACGGTGATCGTCGTGACCAACCTGATCTCCGCGCGCAGCATCCAGGCCAAGCTGCGCGACGATCTCAAGGGGCTCGAGTACAAGTTCAATCCGAAGGGCGTGGTGCAGCATCCGAACTTCATGAAGTGGATGACGGAGGAAATCCGCTACCAGTTCGAACAGCGGGTCGCCCTGCGGTAGGCCCCTGCGGGAGGCCGGTCAGGGCGGACGTATGGCCGGCCTTGCAGGGTGGAGCTATCGGGCCCGTTGCACTGCCCGCGCCGTCCAGTCCTCGGCAGTGCGCTGCAGGGCCGAGCGCAGCTTCTGCGGCATCGGCGCGGGTGCGGGGCCGCGCAGGGCGGCGCGGGTGAGTGCGGCGATCGGCCGGAACTCGTCGCGCCGGTGTCCCGGTTCGGCGCGCAGCAGGGCATCAAGCTCGGCCCGTTCGGCGCGATCCAGATCGCCGAGTGCCTCGCCGGCCAGCAGCTCAGCGAGGCGCTGTGTGCTGTCTTCGGGAGCCACCATCAGCCGGCGGCCTCTTCCGCGGCGCCCGCGACCACGTTGAGCTGGTCACGGACGTAGATGAGCCCCCGGCGGATGCGGGTCTTGACCGTGCCGAGCGGCAGGCTCAGCTCGTCGGCGATTTCGCTGTGGCTGTAGCCCTCGTAAAGGGAGAGCATGATGATCTGGCGCTGCTCCGGATCCATGGTGTCGAGCACCCTGCGCACCACCTCGACTTCCGTGGCCTGTTCCTGTTCCGCCGGTACAGAGGGGTGGCGCAGTTCACCGAATTCCTCGTCGTCGATCGAGTCCATTCCCGGCCGGCGCGTTTGCTGGCGCAAGCGGTCGATCAGGCGCCGGCGGGCCACGGTAGAGACGAAAGCCGTTTCGCTCGCTACCCCGCGGTCGAACCTCCCGGCGCTGCTCCACAGCTCGATGAATACGTCCTGGACGGCGTCTTCCGCATCGGCATCGTTGCGCAGAAAACGGCGCGCGAGGGACCAGATGAGGTTCCCGTAGGCGTCGATACAGGCCTGGACCGCTGCCTGGTCGCCCGCGGCGACACGCTCGAGAATTGTCTTTTGTTCTTCGCTGCTCACCGATCCGACGCCGACTATCCCGATCAGCGACCGCCTGGGCCGCCGGTGGGGGTGTTGTAGCTTGCGGACTGTATCGGTGCCCATCATAACGCAAGGCCCCGTAAGGCGAGCAGAAAAGGGCCCGGGGGACCGCCGATGCCAGCGCCCCCGGGCCGTGACCGGCAGCTATTTCGGCGGCAATACCACGGCGTCGATGACGTGAATGACCCCGTTGCTGGCAGCGACGTCAGCAGACACCACCCTGGCACCGTTGACGGTCACACCCCCGCCGCTCGCCACCACATCGAGCGTGGCGCCCTGGAGAGTTTTCGGTTTTGCCGAACCCTTGATATCGGCGGCCATGATCTTCCCGGAGACCACGTGATAGAGCAGGATGCCCTTCAGCTTCTCCTTGTTCTCGGGCTTCAGAAGATCATCGAGCGTGCCGGCCGGCAGTTTCGCGAAGGCCTCATCGGTGGGCGCAAACACCGTGAACGGTCCCGCGCCCTTCAGCGCGCCTACCAGATCGGCAGCCGTCAGCGCGGCGGCGAGGGTCTTGAAGGAACCCGCGGCTACTGCCGTGTCGACGATATCCTTGGCCGCGCCGGAATGGCTGGCCGCCTGTGCCTGCGTCGCGGCGCCGAGGCCAAGTGTCAGTGCGGCGAGCATGGCCGCGATAAATCCGGCATGGCCGGAACGGATAGCGGTGCTGTTCATGAGATGGGCACTCCTTTTTTTGGTCAGAATGGCGAGAGTCACGCGGTACTTCGTTGGCGGGGTGGCAAACGGATTCAGACGCGCTTGCTGCCCGGCAATAGATTTCCCGGACGAACTGGATGACAGGAAGGAGACCGATGCGCAGGTTCCTGGGTCGCGCCGCGTTACTGACGCTTCTCGCGGGTTTCGCGTATCTGAACGTCGATTACTGGCGCGATCCGCCGTTCTGGCGGCGCTGGTGGGACACCATGACCCACCTCGAGCCGGACTATCTCAACCTCGCGCCACTCGAAGAAGTTCCGGCAGGCACCTCCGCGCCGCTTCCCGTGGCGCGCCCCGGACAGGGCAGCATCGATGCTGCCGCGCTGCGTGCGGCCGAGGCTTACGCGGCACGCTTCGATTCTTTTGCCCTGATCGTCGTGCACCGCGGACAGGTGCAGAGCGAGTGGTACCGCCCGGACTGGAACGACTCACGCTGGACGCAATCCCAGTCGATGCACAAGACCGTCGCTGCGCTGATGCTGGGCGCGGCGATCGCGGATGGTCATGTTGGCGCGGTGGACGACCCGGTCGGGCAGTACATCACCGAGTGGCAGGATGACCCGCGGGGTGCGATCAGCATCCGCAACCTGCTCAACATGTCCTCGGGACTGGGCCACTACGAGTTCAGCCTGAACCCGTTCAAGGCGAAGTCGGCCTTCCGGTTCCTCTTCAGCCAGGACCGCGACGCGATCGTGCTCGGCACTCCGCTCGAATGGGAGCCGGGCACACGGTTCGACTACAACGATGTCAACGCGCAGCTCGTCGGCATGATCGTCGAGCGCGCGAGCGGACGGCGTTACGCCGAGTACCTGTCCGCGAGGCTGTGGCAAGCGGTTGCGGGCGCTCCGGCGCAGGTGTGGCTCGATCGGCCGGACGGCGGCGCCATGACGGCCTGCTGCCTGCTGGCGCGGGCGATGGACTGGGCGCGACTCGGCGCCATGCTGAAGGACCGCGGCAGGGTAGACGGCGTCGAGGTGTTTCCCGCCGCCTGGATCGAGCAGATGACCCGGCCGTTCGCGCACAACTCCGGTTACGGTCTGTTCACCTGGCTCGGCGCCGGGATTCACGAGGACGCACTCGGCTCGTCTGCGGAGATCCGGCAGTTGGAGCCCTTCGTCGCAGACGATGTCTTCATGCTGCTTGGTCACGGGGGCCAGCGCGTCTACATTTCCAGGTCGCTCGACCTGGTCGTCGTGCGAATGGGGCCTTTCTCCGGGTTCGAGCCGCTGAATCCGGACTGGGACAATGCGTGGATATTCAATACGGTCGCCCGCGGAATCAATATGCCAGCGCGCGAGGTGGAAGGCCGATGAGACTGCGCTCTACCGGTTTCGCGGCGCTGCTGCTTCTTGCCTCCGAGGGGGCCTGGTCCGCAAGTTGCGATATCGATGTCAGCCGCATGGAACGCGGCGAGCGCAGGCCGGCGCTCTTGTGCGGCGGTGGCATCGCAGCGGACGCGCGCATCGAGGGGCTCGCCCAAGCGGGCATCGAGGTGGAGTACCAGCAGTATCTGCGGCGCTGCTCGGTCGAACGCACCGGGCCGGGGCTGTACCTGTGGCTGCGGGCCGGGGCCGGGGCCGTGACGGCCACGCTCAGGCTGAAGGCCCCCGACGGCAGCGATTACTGCCAGCCTCTGCCCATCGAGGTGCCGCCGCGGCGCCTGGTCGAGACAGTGTCGTTCAAGCCGGCGAAGCGCGAGGGGCCAGGCGTCTACCGCCTGGAGCTGCGCGACCCGGGCCTCGCCGACGCCTGCGCGGCGGGCCTGGCCTTTCCGCGCGAGGCCTGGATGCCGGCGTTGTCTCTCGTCGAGGGCGCGCCAGCGGAGTGTGACCGCCGTGGCATCAGCGCGCTGGTTCGCTTGCAGGGCGAGCAGCGATTCGCGTCCGCAGTGCTCGTCGGCGATGACGCCGTCGCGTGGGTGCAGCCGCCACCGCCCGCCTGGGCGGGGGACATGCCGGCAGAAGAGGCCCGGTTCATCGATGTCGATGGCATCCGCACCCGCTACTTCGACAGCGGGCGCGGGCACGACGCGATCATTCTGATTCACGGCGGTCAGCCCGATCCTATTTCATCGACGGCGGAGACCTGGCGCGCCAACTTCCGCGCCCTGTCACGCGAGTTCCGCGTCATCGCCTACGACGTTCTCGGCAGCGGCTACACGGACGGGCCGCAGGATGAAGCGGGCTACGGGGAGTTCTATCCGAGGGTGGTCGAGCACCTCCACGGGCTCATCCGGGCACTAGATCTCCGCCGTGTCCACCTGGTTGGCAGTTCACAAGGGGGCTGGCCGGTGCTGCGGATGGCGCTCGACCACCCGGAGCTGGTCAGATGCGCCGTGAGCGTCGACAGCGTCATGGCTCCGTTCACGCGGGATTCGGGCGGACTCAGGGTGTTTGCTTACATGCTCGCTCATGTCCACCCCGCGTCGGGGCCGACGCCGCAGAGCCTGCTTCGCGATCAGCGGCTGATGACCGCATCCTGGAATAACGTCGGCTTCGGTGAGGCCGCCGAGCGGCTCGGGTTTGCGGCGCTGCCGAAACTCGCCGAAGCAAAAGCCGAGATGGCGCGGGCGGCCATGAGCCCGGGCCATCCCGCCTTCCGGCAAATGCGCGAGCAGGCGCTCGCCGAGGTTAAAGACGGGCGCATGCTGGTGCCGCATCTGGTGATCTGGGGTTCGGCGGATCCCGTCGCGAGCCTCGCCCAGGGGGTGGAGTTCTATCGGGTGGCCTCTGCAGGACCGGCGCCAACGCAGTTCACCGTGATCGGCGCAGCGGGGCACCTGCCGCAGGTGGAAGACCCAGCCGCATTCAATTCAGCGGTGTCCGGCTTCTGCGGGCGTTACCGCGAGCCGTGAAGGGGACGGTC
This sequence comes from Gammaproteobacteria bacterium, assembly GCA_023150055.1. Taxonomy (GTDB): domain Bacteria; phylum Pseudomonadota; class Gammaproteobacteria; order Steroidobacterales; genus QUBU01. The sequence continues at coordinate 10,050 of JAKLLP010000030.1, forward strand.
CCCAAACGGGAACCGTCCCCTGAATAGGGTTATGGGTTGACCCAGGTGCCGCCCTGGAAGCCGCAGCCGATCTCCAGACCCGATGCGTCCCCTTCGTAGTAGAGGAGCTTGGTGGCGCCCTTGTCGCAGGTGCCTACCAGTGCCTCGGTCGGGCAGGCGCCGGCAGCATGCACCGCGTCGCGGTTCTCGTCGGTCTTGCCGAGTTCCTCGCATTGGGCAGCGTCGATCGGCATCTCGCAGACCTTGAACGGGCCGGCGAACATGTTCTGCTGCACGTACACGCAATGGCCGGCATCTTCGGCCAGCGCAGGACCGGCGAACGATCCGGCCGCGAGCAGTGCGACGGCCGCGATTTTGGCCGCTAGCTTCATCATCATGGGTGACTCTCCCTGTTGTTGGACTTCGTTTGCAGGTTCGGATTCAGGCGGTCTAGGCGGCAGGCAACGCATCCGGTCCTGTCGCAACGCGGAGATCTTGGCACGCCATAGGGCATTAATCTAGTTTGGCGGCAGGGCCCAGGCCACCAGATAGTCATCATGGAGACCCCCATTTGAGGGGGCATCGGTAGCGATGCTGGCAAACCGTCGCGTCGCGCACAGCATGCCGGGATTCCAGGCGAGTCAACGACGATGGGTTGGCCGCCTCTGGCGAGCGCTCACCGGTCCGGTCCTGGTGGTATCGGCGTCGCCAGCGCCGCGCGGGTCTCCTCGAGCAGGAGCCGCGCGTTGGCCGAGAGTGGCTGGTCGCTGCGGTAGACCAGGGCGACGGTGCTGTGCCAGTTGACGCGCGGCACATGCAGCTCGGCGAGATCGCCGCCGGCGATGGCATCGCGAATCGAGCCGATCATCGGCAGCACGGCCACGGTGTTGCACTGGGCAATCATGTTGCAGACGAACTCGTCCGTGGCTTCGCCCATCGGCGCGGAGGGCGGTGTGAGTCCTGCATCGGCGAAGGCATCCTCCCAGTTGGCGAGGACGCTGCCCCAGGTGCTGGCATAGGCAATACGGTAGTCGAGAACCCGGGCCAGGTTGAGGTTGCGCCGCGCGGCGAGCGGGTGCCGCTTGCCGACGACGAGCGCATAGCGCAACCGGAACAGCGGCTCATGGGCGATCTTCCGGGGCGGCGGGGCCGCGCCGATTTCGGCCACCAGGAAATCAAGTTCATCGTCGACCAGTCGTTTGATCAGGAAACTGTAGGAGCCGAGCGCGGTCTGGACGCGAATGCCGGGGTAGCGATCGCAGAAGCGGCCGATGAGCGTGCCCATGGTGGAGGGGATGCCGTAGGGAAGGAGGCCCACTGCGAGTCGACCCTCGCCCATGCCGCGAATCCGGTTGAGTCGGTCCAGCGCCTGCTGCACGCCTTCGTGGATCTGCCGCGCGCTCTCGTAAAGACAGTGTCCTGAAGCGGTCGGTTGCACCCGTCCTGGTTTGCGCTCCAGCAGGGTGACGCCGAGGTCGTCCTCGAGTTTCTTGATGGACAGGCTCAGCGCGGGTGGCGAAATATCGAGCGCGCGGGCAGCCTTGTTGAAGCTGCCCTGTTCAACGATGGCGCTGAAATAGCGCAGTTGCCGCAGGTCCATGACTTCTCTAGGGTAACTGAATGAAACAGGCAGAGGTATAAAGATTCGCTTATCGCAAGACTCGCGACGGAAAAGGCTGCTGCTCTTGCCCTCGGTGCGTCGATCTCTCAGGATGGCGCCCCACTGTTGTTTCCAGGGGAAGGGCGCATGGCCCAGCAGGAAGGCGGCAATCGCGCGGAGCTGACGCTCGCGGTATTCGTCGATTTCGAGAACCTGGCGCTCGGCGCGCAGGAACTCAAGGGCGGTCGCTTCGATATCGAGCTGGTGCTCAAGCGCCTGCTCGAAAAGGGCCGTACCGTTGCCAAGCGTGCCTATTGCGACTGGACGCGCTACCGGCAGTTCATGGATGAATTCCACAGGAACGGCTTCGAGATGATCGACATTCCGCAGACCAAGATGGGTGGCAAGAACAGCGCCGATATTCGCATGGTCGTGGATGCTCTCGATCTCTGTTACTCGAAGTCGCACATCGACGCATTCGCGTTGCTGACCGGCGACAGTGACTTCTCGCCGCTCGTCTCCAAGCTGAAGGAGAACGACAAGCGCGTCATCGGTTGTGGCGTGCGCAACTCCACTTCGAACCTGCTCGCCGGGAGCTGCGACGAATTCATCTTTTACGAC
>JAKLLP010000310.1 GCA_023150055.1 Gammaproteobacteria bacterium
GGGCACGACCTTCGGCGAGCAGATCTACAACGCCAGGATCAAGGATCCGGAGCAGATCGAATGGATCATTCGCGGCCTGCAGGACCGGACGGCCAGGAAGTCCCAGGAGTTCGGCGAGGAGTACCCGTCACTGCTGAATAATTACCTGGTGAAGCATACCCGGGAGGCTGCGAAGGCCGAGGCGGCACTCGGGCTGGCCTACGTGAAAGAAATGGCCAGCGAACCCGGCGCGGTAACGACGCGCAGTGGCCTCGTCTACCGCGAGCTCACCCGCGGCACCGGCAAGAAGCCGACGAACAAGTCGAAGGTCAGGGTGCACTACACCGGAACGCTGCGGGACGGACAGGTATTCGACAGCTCCCACCAGCGCGGCGCCCCGTTCCAGGCGAACCTCACCGCCGTCATCGACTGCTGGTCGGAAGGCATCCCGATGATGAAAACCGGCGGCAAAGCACGGATCACCTGTCCGCCCGAGCTCGCCTACGGCGAGCGCGACAACCCGCGAATCCCGGGTGGCTCGGCTTTGACCTTCGAGGTGGAGTTGCTGGAAGTCATGGACTAGGAGCCTGCGTCCTTCACTCCGGCGCGGGCTGGCTGACGAAGAGTCTCTGTTCTTCGTTCCAGCGGAATTGCCACTCGGTCCCTTCCACGCCGCCGATGCGTCCGATCTGCGGCTCCTCGCTGTAGTCCCAACCGAGCTCCCACCGCGCCGAGACAATGCGCGCACGGGCCACCTGAGCGCAGGTCACGCCATCCACAGGCAGGTTCTTGCCGTCGATGACACGGGGATCGGATTCGGCGAAGTGGGTGGGATCCATGCGCAGCGATTGCCTGGCGAGCCTCGAGCCTTTCGAGTCGAGCCACTCGAGCTCCAGATACGCCGCGCCCTGGAGCACGCCGGAGCGGTTGCGCAGGAGAAACGTGGCCGAGCAGACGTTCTGCGGGTCATTCGGCTCGAGCAGTATCTCCAGCCCGCCCTGGTAAGTCGGCAGCTCCGGCAGCGTCGATGGCGACGAACACGCCGCGACGGTGCATATGACCAGCGACACGGCCAGCGATGCGGCCGGCGACGCTGCAGTACCCGGCCGTGAGAAGTTTCCTGAGCCCATGTGCGGCTATTCCTCGTCTGATTTTCCGGAGGTCCCGCCCCGCAGGGTTTCCTGGTTGCCCTCGGTCAGCGAGTCGTCCAGCTTGAGGCGGTATTCCTGCAGCACGTTCTCGATCTCGACGTTCTTCAGCCCGGTGGGTTCGCGTTGCAGGAGCGCGCTCCACGCGCCCTTGTTGCGGTAGAGAGCGAGCAGTTCGACGTTCGCCTCGTAGAGCTGCAGGTTCTTGCGCTCGCTGTCCGCGAGACGGTCCTCGGTCGCCGCGAGCCGACCTTCGAGCGACGCGATCGCCTCGTCCTTGCGCCGAATGCCCTCGTTCGCCTCGTTAAGGCGGGTCTTCGCCTCGCGCAAGGCGGCTTCCGTCCGTTCCAGCCGCGCGCGGTTGTCGTCCAGCGCACCACTCACCCGCTCCGCCTTGCGCTGCTCGGCCTGCAGATCGGCGCCGGTGCGCTTCAGGCCTGACTCCGCCGCGCCGAGCTTGCGCTCGAGCGCATCGATCTCCGCGGTCAGCCGAGCGTTGGCCGTTTCGAGCTCCTGCTTCTGGCCCGAGACCTGGCGCAGCAGCGCCTGGGCCCGCGCCAGGGCCTGCTGGCTGCGATCCTCCTGCGCGCCGGCCGGCGCGGCGGCCAGCAGCGCCAGCACCAACCCGGCCGCCAATGCCGATCTAGAACTGCGCATTGAGATCGATCTGCAGCACGTCCACGGCGTACGGGACGAACGGGCTCGCGAAACCGGCCGGCGCACCGTCGATCTCGTCGGCCGCGAGCCAGCGGGCGCGCAGCCACAGGTCGGTGGCGATGCCGTAGTAGGCGCCGATCAGCCAGCCCTCGGCGTCGGTGCCGCCGGTGTGAAAGTCCGAGTCGGTGAAGGAGTCGAGCACCGCGTCACGCTGCAGGTACCGGTAACCGCCGAAGACCTGCCACTGCCCGGCGCTGCGCACCTTGGGGTAGCCGACTTCGAGCTGGGTGAACCAGCCCGTGTTGCGCTCGCTCACGTCGACGCCGACCCGCTCGGCAACGTCGCCACGATCGAACCCGATGTTTTGCACGTAGTCGCCGCGCAGGATGACATGTACCGGCGCGAAACCTGCGTAATCGACCTCGATCATGGCGTTGAGCAATTCGAACTCGGAGGCGAGCGCAAAAAGCTGGGTATCGGGATCGTTGTCGTTGCGGATGTCGAAGACGGTGTTGCCCTTGGCGATGAACTCCGGGGCCGTCCAGTCCCTGCTGGTGCTGTTGAAGTCGTTGCGCTCGCCGACCACGTCCAGGAAGTCGTAGTAGGCGCCGAGGAACGCCAGCGTCAGGTTCTCGGTGATGTCGAAGTCCAGGCCGAGCTGCCCGCCCCACCAGTGCTTGTCGTTGGTGCCCCCGTCGATGAGGTTCGGCTCCTCGGCCAGCAGCGTGAAGCCGCCCAGGTTCGCGATCAGGTCGACGCCGTCGACGAGCTCGCCCCGGTAAGCCGCGGTGATGCCATCGAAGGTCAGGTCGTCGTCGAAGAGCAGGCTGGATGCGTAAAACGGGTTCGGCAGCCGGCCACCGCGAAACGTGAAGGCCTGCGTGGACCAGGGGTCGTCCGGGCGCCACTCGCCGTAGGCGAGGTCGACGAAGATGTCGAACTGCCGGTTGTAGGTGCCGAGCCGCTGGTTGCGGGTGGTCGGGTCGGTGTCGTTGCCCGTCGCCAGCCGCGTCACCACGGAGACCGTGTCGTTGACCGCCGCCTCCAGCCCCAGGCGCAACCGGACCTGACCCTTGAGCGTGTCCTCGTTGGTATCGAGGAACACGTCCTCGCCGGCGGCCGCCGCTCCGCCCGCCTCGTTGATCGCCTGGAAGTCGGGGATCGTCGGATTATTGCTGTTCTCCTGAAAGATCCCGTTGGCGCGCAGCCGCAGGTCGCCGGAGAACTCCAGCCGCGAGCCCCACTTCTCGGCCCGACCGACCGCCACCACGTTCTCGGTGACCTCCTCGCTGAGTTCCTTGCGGACCTCGGCGCGGATTTCTTCCTTGACGAACTCCGGCACATAGGGCACGCGGACCACCTCGGTGCCTGCGGCCTGTGGCGCCGCGTCCGCAACCTGCCCCTGGGCCATGGCAGCCTGCGCCGCCTGCTCACGCGCCTTGAGCGCCGCCTGCTGCTTCATGTCGGCGGCCTTGTCGGCGCTGATCACGCCCTGCGCCACCAGCTCGTCGACGAGATTCAGGATGGTGTTCTTCAGTTCCAGCAGTTCGGTCGATTCCGCCGCCTGGCCCGACGGAAGGGCGAACAGCAGAACGAGGCCGGCCAGCATGGAGGCCATTGGACTTGGGCGCATGGGGTTCACTCGCCTGGGGGCTTGATTAAGAAATGCATCGGGC
>JAKLLP010000311.1 GCA_023150055.1 Gammaproteobacteria bacterium
GGTGTCCGCGCCACTCGTCATCCCTGACTCGTGGGCGCGGAGCGGCGGCATCCCTGCCGCCGCCACCTCAGCAGCACGGTTAGCGCCATGGCTTCGGTAACGGGTTCTGAGGCAGACGCGCAAGCCTTGCTCGCCCACGCCTGCTCGGCCAGCCGGCCGATGGGCTCTGCCCGGGGACCGGCAGAGTTCCACCCGGGCGCGGCTCCTGACGCCTCAGGGTGCTGGTGGCGGTGACGGCAAGGCGGGCGTGTGGAGCCAGCGAGCAGGATGCGGAGCGCCGCGGAACCCGAGTGAGCGCAGCACAGGGATGTGCGCAGCGAACGTCCCGCCGCGACGTCACCGCCGCCAGCCCAAGCAGCAGAGCAGCGCGCCCGTCTCACACCGCCCAGCATCCCCGCCTCCGCGCTGCTCGAAACCCGCGACCCCGCCCGGGCTCTCGCGGGCTCCCCGTTGCCGGGCGGACGCCTGTTGCCATCGCCAGGACAACCCATGCTAGGCTCGACAGGTCTCGTAACCTGAAGGAGCGGCTAATGGCCGACGCGTTCGCCTTTTCGAAGCCCGCCGGGCTCGCCCCTCACATGGCCTACTGCGGCCTCGACTGCTCGGACTGCGCCATCTACGTCGCCACCAAGACCGGCGATGAGACGCTGCGCCAGGCCTACGCGGCCCATGAGTCCGCGCGCTGGAAAATCCAGATCGACGCCTCGCGGCTCAACTGCCACGGCTGCAGGGACCTGCAACCGAAGTCCGGCTTCTGCGCCACCTGCGAGGTGCGCAAGTGCGCCATGGAGCGCCAGCTCGAGAACTGCGCGACCTGCGCGGAATACCCTTGCGACAAGCTCGACCGTGTGCACGCGGCCATGGTCAATGTCGGCAAGGCCGTGAACGGGGTGGCCAAGGCCCGCATTAACCTCGAGAAATTGCGCAGCGAACTCGGCCTCGCCTGAGCGGCCCGGCGGCCTGGCACACGCAAGGTCACCAAGGCCGGACGCACGCTGCCGATCCACCGGTTTGTGCGCCCGCTGCATCCGCGGGCCTTGCCGTGACGAAGGAGTTTTCAGAGAAAAGTGATCGAGGACGACAGGACATGCGACTACTACAGCGGACACTGCTCGTCGCAGCACTCGTGGCAACCGGAGTTCCTGCCATGGCGATCGAGAAACCCGACTACGCGGTGATCGAGACGACGAAGGGCCTCGAAATACGTGACTACGACCCCTACCTCGTCGCGGAAACGTTCGTCGAGGACGAATTCTCCGACGCCGGTAATGAAGGGTTCCGGCGCTTGTTCAAGTACATCACCGGCGCCAACAAGGCGAGCGAGAAAATCAGCATGACGGCCCCGGTTACCCAGCGCAGCGAAGGCGAGAAGATCGCCATGACGGCGCCGGTCGGCCAGACGAGCGAGGGCGCCGGCCATTGGGTCTCTTTTGTCGTGCCCTCCAAGTTCACCATGAACACCGTGCCGCAGCCGACCGACCCCCGGGTGCGCGTGAGAGAAGTCCCCGCCCAGCGCATGGCCGTGGTCCGCTACTCTGGGTTCTGGAGCGAGAAAGGCTATGAAAAGCAGCTCGCCCGCCTGCGCGACTTCATGGCGCAGCGCGGACTCACGGCGGCCGGCGAACCGCAGTTCGCCCGCTACGACCCGCCCTTCATGCCGCCCTTCATGCGGCGTAACGAGATCATGATCCCGGTTGCCGGCGAGCCTTCGCCAGCATCGACATCCCCCTGAGCGCGAAACAGCGCAACACGCCGGCCGGGTACGGGTTTACCGAGGTGCCGATTTCGGCGTCCGGTTACGAAACGATACAAAACGTTACCGGGACGAAAGGAACCGGCGGTCGGTCTCGCGGAAACTGGTTTCGTGGATTGATGAACCAGCCCCGGAACGGAGACCGCCATGTTGGACGCATTCAGAAAAATCCCCGGCAAAGAGCGCCTGGAGTTCGGCCTCACCATCACCCTCATCACCGTTGGCATGCTCGCGGTCGTGGCGGTGCTGCTCGGCTGATCGAAGCGAGTCGAGGCCATCGTCGTGATCGGCAACAGGCTGGAACGCTCGCGATGGGCAGCTGAGCCGGGGCACCCCCGGGCCATCGCTGGCGTGCTGATCCGGCCGGTTTTCCGGCTGGCAGGTTTGCTCCTCCGGCTTGGGTTGCTCGGCTGCCTCGTCCTTGCCCTCGGTCTCCACGCGATGGGCACTCGCCACCGTCCCGAACACGCCCGCGTGGAGGTGCGGCCGCTCAACCGCCGTCGCCCGGCCTCGAGTCGCCCGCACTCGCGGGAATCTGTCCGGCACCTTGCCCGGCCGTCCGCGGGTATGGGTAAAGCCGCTTGATGCGATCGTAATCGGCCGCAGGCAGCGGGAAGCGCGGGCGCGGCAGGCCGAGATAGTTCTGCTCCCGGCGCGGGTGGTAGGCCGTCACCTCCTCCGGCGCCTTGCCCGCCTCGACCCACTGCTCCAGATAACCCAGCCAGTCGACCGTATCGGCGCCCGGCCCCCGCCGGCAATGCGCCACGCCCGGCATCATGTACAGGCGGGTGAAACTGGCCGCCTGCTCGGCGCCACCCATCGCCTGCTGCATGAGAGAAAAATAGTCCAGCATGTGTGCCGGCGGAATCTCCACGTCGTTCCAGCCGTGATAAAGAATGAGCTTGCCACCACGATCGCGGAACCCGCGCAGGTCCGGGTTGCCCGCACTGTAGAGGGTTTCCATCAGGGCCAGTCGCGGCGGGTCCCAGTCAAAATCGAAGACACTGGCGCTGGCGACCGGGCCCGGGTCAGGAAGGAAGATCAGGTACTGGTAGAGATCGCGGACGGGACCGGCCGGATGGAAAACGGCGGGCCCGTCACGGCCGACGAACGCCGGCACCCAGTCACGCTCCGATCCCGGCGCAAGGCCGCCCGGCGTGAGACGGCGACCCGCAGAATCGGCGGCGCCATCGTATAGCCGACGCGCCGCGGCAACCTGCTCCGCGCTGAAGCACCCGGGCTGCGGATCTGCCGCCCCACAGGCCAGTTGCCCGGGATCGAAGCGGCAACGCCGCGGATCCTCGATGATGCCGTCCATCATGCCGTCGTCGGCATCGCAGGCGCCGAGCACCGATCGATGCAGGTGCTCGACATCGGCCGGCGCGAGGAGCGGTCGGCCCGAGTCATCGAGATTGGCGCGGCCGCTCCAGATCAGGTGCAGCGCCGCTATGCCCGTCTCGTCGAACACGGGTGCCCCGGCAATGATCCCGTCGAAGTCCGCCGGAAAACGCTGCGCGGCGATGAGCCCCTGGCGGCCACCGGTAGAGCAGCCACGAAAATAGGATTGCTGCGGCCCCCGCCCGTGATAGGTCGCGATGATCGCCTTGGCCGCCACGGCAACCACGTGAGTGGCGCGGTAGGCGAAATCGATCTCCGCCTCCAGGTTGTCGTGAGCCCAGGCCGCCTCCCAA
>JAKLLP010000312.1 GCA_023150055.1 Gammaproteobacteria bacterium
TCGGCCTGTGCCCGGCTGCGCCTGCTCATAGAGGGCAGGCTTGCCGACCTGCTGCTCACCGGCGACGCCATACCGCAGCCGCGCCCGCCCTCGGCCTGGCGCAAGGACCCCGCACTGCGCGACTCCACCCTCTACGAGATGCACATCAACCTACCCCACATCCAGGCCGTCGCCCGTCACCAGCGACGCCATCTCCGCAAGACCGCCGACAGCCCGCCCGGCCAAACCTGATCGGCAAGCCGGCGCACGCAGCCGCTGACGCGGCCTGTCAGCATTGCCCAACGCCGCTTTCACGCAATGAACGATCCAGACATCAATATTCGGTCACCGTCGCAGGGAGTGTTCTACGCGCCGTGGGAACGCGCCTTCCAGCGCGTCATCACGCCGTTCGAGGAATTCATCCACCGCCAGACCACCAGCGGCCTGCTGCTGATGGCCGCGGCGCTGACGGCGCTCGGCATCGCCAACAGCCCGTTGGCCGGCGCCTATCAGGACGTGCTGCACCTGCCGGTCAGCATCGGCGTCGGCAGCTGGACGCTCGACAAGACCCTGCACCACTGGATCAATGATGGCCTGATGGCTTTTTTCTTCTTCGTCGTCGGCATGGAACTGAAACGAGAGTTGCTGGTCGGCGAACTCTCCGATTTGCGCCACGCGGCGCTGCCGATCGTTGCGGCCATCGGCGGCATGCTGGTGCCGGCGTTCATCTACCTTGCATTCAATCCCGAGGGCGAGGCGGCACGCGGCTGGGGCATACCGATGGCGACCGATATCGCCTTCGCGGTGGGCGCGCTCGCCCTGCTCGCCGCCCGTGTACCCAAAGCGCTGATTACCTTCCTCGTGGCACTGGCCATCGTCGATGATCTCGGCGCAGTGCTCGTCATCGCGATTTTTTACACCGAAGACCTGGCCCCGGCCTGGGTCGCTGCCGCCGGCGCCCTGCTCGGCCTCCTGGTGGTAATGAACCTCGCCGGCGTCAGGCGCGTCGTGCCCTATTTCTTCGTCGCCGTACTGCTCTGGTACGCACTGCTGCAATCCGGGGTGCATGCAACGCTTGCCGGCGTGCTCGGCGCCTTCAGTGTGCCTGCCCGGCCGAAGTTCGATCCGGCGGCCTTCAGCGCCCATGCCCGGCGCATGATCGACCGCTTCGATACCAGCTACACGCCTGGCGCGAGCATCATGACCAACGATGAACTGCGCGCGGTCGTGCAGGCTCTCGACAATGGCGTGGTGGCGGTGCAGACGCCGCTGCAGCGCCTGGAGCACATCTGGCACCTGCCCGTGGCGTTCTTCGTCATTCCCGTGTTCGCCCTCGTCAATGCCGGCATACCTCTCGAACTCGCCACGCTCGGCACGACCATGACGCATCCGGTGGCCATGGGGATTACCGCCGGCCTCGTCCTCGGCAAGTTCATCGGCATCACCGGCACGAGTTATCTCGCGCTGCGACTCGGGATCGGTCAGCTCCCGACGGGAACGCGCTTCTCCCAGATCGCCGCGGTGTCGTTACTCGCGGGCATCGGATTCACGATGTCGATCTTCATTGCGGAACTCGGCTTCGAGGAACAGCCGGAGCTCCTGTTGATGGCAAAGACCTGCGTGATGAGCGCATCGCTCGTGAGCGGCGTTGCCGGTATCGCCTGGCTGTGGTACCTCGGCCGACGCCGCTGATGGCCCCTGCGACCCCTGCGAGACCGGAAACCGCCGGGGCCGACCGCTAACCCGCGCGAGGCGGCGACCCGGCGTCAGGGTCAGCGGTATCGATCGACTCGGGAGGCGGCGGCTGGCCCGAGGCGAGAGACTCCTGCAGGGCAGCGCGACCCAGCATATGCGAGGCTACCGGCAAGGTGCTCACGAGGAGCGCCACGATCACACCGACCCGCCACCACCAGCCGGGGCCGCCTGCCACGAGCGCCGCACCGCAGAGCGTCAACACGAGCGCGAGCGTCACCGACTTCGTCGCCGCATGCTGGCGCGTCAGCGCGTCGGGCAGGAGAAACAGGCCGACAGCGGCAATCATCAGCACGATGAGCCCCGCCACGGTCAGCACGATTCCCAGCGTGCTCATCCTGCACCCGGCGGCAATGACCGCTCGATCAGCCGCGCCCAGATCGACGTCACGACGAAACCGAGCAGCGCGAGCCCGATCGCCACGTCGAGAAACAGCACGCGCCCGGAGACCATGGCGGCAGCCGCGGTCAGCACGATACTGGCCGAAAAGACGAGATCGAGCGCGATTACCCGGTCGGCCTGGGTCGGGCCGCGCAGTAGTCGCGCGAAGGCGAGCGCGATGGCGAGCAGCGCCACCGCGACCATCAGCACGGGCAGCGCGTTCACCGCGACGACCTTCTGGCCGGGAACAACAGCCGCAGGGGCCGCTCGAAATGCCGGCGGATATCCGCTGCGACGGCGGCCGGATCGGAGCCGTCGAGCACGTGTAGCAGCAACTCGCCTCGCGCGAGGTCGAGGTCGATCGTGGTACTCCCCGGCGTGAGCGTGACGATCCCGGCGAGGAGCACGGTGCCGACATCGGTTAGACCGGTGCAGCGCAGCCGCAGCAGGGCTGGATCGGGACGCTTGCCGGACCTGACGATGAACCATGCGGTGACAAAACCGCCGGTAACAATCGCCGCCGCGAAACGCAGCGCCAGCACCCCGATGGCTGGAATAGCGCGCAGGCTCACGGCAGCGCTCTGCCGAGTGCCGCCGTTGCCGCGCGCCCGTAGAGCAACAGCGGACCGGGAGCCAACCCGATGACGACGGTCACACCGGCCAGGGCCGCCGTGACCAGGTAGGCCGGCATGAGTCGCGTGTCGGCTGGCGGCGCCCAACCCGGATCAGGATGGGCCTTCCAGAACGCCTCGAGCCAGATCTTCAGCATCGAATACAGCGTGAGAAACCCCACCCCGAGGGCGAACACGGCCCACAGGTACCGCTCCTCGACCAGCGCGGCGCGAACGATGGCCAGTTTCGCCCAGAACCCGGACAAGGGCGGAATGCCGACCAGTGACAGTGCGCTGAGCGCAAAGATCCCGGCGAGCCATGGCCGCGCGGTCGCCAGCCCGCCGCAGCGGCGCAGGTCGTAACTGCCGCTGATCCGGCAAATGATGGCGGCGACCAGGAAGAGATTTCCCTTCACGAGGCTGTGATGAATGCTGTAGAAGATCGCGCCTGCCTGGCTCTCGGTGGTGGCGAGCGCGATGCCGAGCAGAATGTGGCGAATATCCCAGTGCCAGGCCGCACCGAGCACGCCGAAAAGCATGGTCGCGGCGGCTATCCAGCCCAGCGCCTCGATGAGCAGCGGGAAAGATCCGGCGAAGACATCGCCGAGGAGTCGCAACACGGCATAGACACCAACCTTGGTGAGCAGCGCGGCGAAAAGCGCGGCAATCGGCGTCGGCAAGGTGTGATAGCTCGCCGGTAACCAGGCCGAGACCGGGAAA
>JAKLLP010000313.1:0-381 GCA_023150055.1 Gammaproteobacteria bacterium
CACGAGCAGGTCGACCACGTGATTGCACGCTCGGGGTTGGTTGCGCACTTCCGCAAGGAGGTGCGCGACCGCGCCGAAGCGCGCATCGAGAACCTGGAGGAGCTGGTCCGCGCCGCGCGCAGCTTCGATCCGGCAGCAAACGGGGAGGAGGACATGGCCCCGCTCGATGCGTTCCTCGCGCACGCCGCGCTCGAAGCGGGCGACGCGGAAGGCAGCGAGTGGGACGACTGCGTTCAGCTCATGACCCTGCACTCGGCAAAGGGCCTGGAGGTCCCGGTGGTGTTCATCGCCGGCATGGAGGACGGTTTGTTCCCGCACCGCCGCACCCTGGAGGACCCGGACGGGCTCGAGGAAGAGCGGCGGCTGTGCTACGTCGGTGCC
>JAKLLP010000313.1:391-3439 GCA_023150055.1 Gammaproteobacteria bacterium
TGCCACCCGCGCCATGCGCGAGCTCTACCTGACCTACGCCGAGCAGCGCCGCCTGCACGGCGTCGACAGCCTGGGCCAGCCCTCGCGGTTCATCGCCGAGATGCCGGCCGAGTTGATCGAGGAAGTCCGGCCCCGGATCCGCGTCTCCCGCCCGATATTCCAGCGCCAGGCGAGTTCCGCGGCAGGCCGCCTGATCGACCCGGAGGCTCCGGTCCGGCTCGGCCAACGGGTACGCCACGGCAAGTTCGGGGAAGGCGTGGTGCTCAACTGCGAAGGCGCCGGGGCCCACGCCCGGGTACAGGTCAATTTCGAGACCTGCGGCGCCAAGTGGCTGGTGATGTCGTATGCCAAACTGGAGCTGATGTAAACTTCCCCCGCGGCACAGGGCCTGTGGTTTCGGTTGCGTACCTCTCGTGTGCGGCAATCGACCCGATGCCAGCAACCACGCAGTCGCGGCCCGAAGCACGACCTCATCAGCGGCAACCGAAACCGAACACCCGGCACCACTCATGAAGATCCTCATCCTCGGCGCCGGCCAGGTCGGATCGACCGCCGCCAATCATCTGGCGCGCCAGGAAGCCAACGAGGTCACGATCGTCGATCATGACCCGACCGTGCTGCGCGAGCTGCAGGACCGCCTCGACGTGCGCACGGTGGTCGGCCACGGCGCTTATCCCGAGACCCTGGAACGTGCCGGCGCGCGCGAAGCGGACATGATTATCGCGCTCACCAGCAGCGACGAGGTCAATATGGTCGCCTGCCAGATCGCGCAGAGCCTGTTCAGTATCGGCACCAAGATCGCGCGGGTGCGTTCTGCGGAATACATCGCCACCCCCGACCTCTTCCGGCCCGAGTCGATCCCGATCGACGTGCGCATCAGCCCGGAGCAACTGGTCACCCAGCACATCCAGCAGCTCATCCATTACCCGGGCTCGTTCCAGGTCCTCGACTTCGCGGAGGGCCGCGTCCGGCTGGTCGGCGTGCGCACCCGCCGCGACGGGCTGCTCGTCAACCAGCGCATCCGCGACCTGCGCGCCCACATTCCCAACGCCCAGGTGCGGATCGCGGCCCTCTACCGCGATGGCCAGAGCATGCAGATCGACGGCGAAACGCTCATTCGGGAGAACGACGAGGTCTTCTTCATCGCGGCCCGCAACGATATCCGCGCCGTCATGGGCGAGATGCGCAAGCTCGAGCCGCCGGTGCGACGGGTCGTGATCGCCGGGGGCGGCAATATCGGGCTGCGGCTGGCCTCGGCACTCGAGCAGACCAACAACGTGAAGGTGATCGAGCGCGACCGCGATCGCGCGCGGCGCATCGCCGAGCGGCTGTCCAAGGCCATCGTGCTCCATGGCGATGCCGCCGACGAGGAGCTGCTGCTCGAGGAGAATATCGATGCCGCGGACGTCTTCGTCGCCGTCACAAATGCCGACGAGGCGAACATCCTCTCGGCCATGCTTGCCAAGGATCTCGGCTGCAAGAAGGTCATGGCACTCATCAACCGGCCGGCCTACGCGGAAATGATGGAGAAGAGCACCATCGATGTCGCGATCTCGCCGCAACAGATCACGATTGGCACGCTGCTTGCGCTCGCCCGCCGGGGCGACATGGTGCGCGTGCACTCCCTGCGGCGCGGACGCGCCGAAGCCATCGAGGCGATCGCCCACGGCAACAACGAGAACTCGCGTGTGGTCGGCAAGACCGTGGAACAGGTCAGGCTGCCACCGGGCTGCAGCCTCAACATCATCGTGCGCGGGACAGAGGTCATCGAGGCCCATCACGACACCGTCGTGCAAGCCGATGACCACGTTATTCTTTTTCTCACCGACCGGCGCCAGGTCGACCAGGTGGAGCGGCTGTTCCTCGCACCCGGGCGCGTGGGCTGAGCCGATAAGCCAACATGCACCTCAAGGCAGTGGGCCATATCCTGGGGCTGCTCCTGCTGCTGTTCAGCCTGACCATGCTGCCGCCGGTATTCATATCGGCCTGGTATCAGGACGGTTCAGCAGCGGCCTTCGTCTCGGGGTTCCTGGTTACGTTCCTCTGCGGCCTGGCCATGGCCAGGCCATGGCGGCGGCGCACGCGTGAACTTCGCACCCGAGACGGGTTTCTCGTAGTCGCCGGGTTCTGGACGCTGCTAGGCGCGTTCAGCGCGGCACCGCTGCTGTTCGCCGAGAGGCCGAGCCTGACCATCACCGACGCGATTTTCGAGGCAGTGTCGGGCCTCACGACGACCGGGGCCACCGTCATCGTCGGGCTGGATCAGCTACCCCCAGCCATCCTCTATTACCGGGCACAGCTGCAGTGGCTCGGCGGCATGGGCATCGTCGTGCTCGCGGTTGCGGTGTTGCCCATGCTCGGCGTCGGCGGCTTCCAGCTCTATCGTGCCGAAACGACCGGGGCGGCCAAGGATACGAAGCTCACTCCGCGCATCACGGAAACGGCGAAGGCGCTGTGGTACGTGTACCTGGGCCTCACGCTGGCCTGCATCGCGGCATACTGGCTGGCCGGCATGACGGTTTTCGATGCCATCTGCCACGGGTTTGCCACACTGGCGACAGGCGGGTTCTCCACGCACGACGCAAGCCTCGCCTACTTCGACAACCCGCTGATCGACATGATCGCGATCGTGTTCATGACCCTCGCCGGAATGAATTTCACATTGCACTTCTTGGCCTTTCGGACTCGCACCTGGCGAAGTTACGCGGGTGATACCGAGCTGCGCGCATATCTCGGCATCCTGATAACGGCGGCGGCATTCATCGCCAGCTTCCTGGTACTGGAAAAACACTACCCGGATCCGCTCGAGGCCATACTCGGCGCCGCCTTCCAGGTCGTCTCGGTCATGACGACCACGGGGTTCACCACTACGGATTTCTCGATCTGGCCGGGCAGCCTGCCGGTGCTGCTCGTATTCATCATGTTCGTCGGCGGTTGCGGTGGCTCGACTTCAGGCGGGATGAAGGTGATCCGGTGGCTGCTGCTCTACCGGCAGGGCAGCCGGGAAGTCGTCCGCCTGGTGCATCCGGCCGCGGAAATTCCCGTGCG
>JAKLLP010000314.1 GCA_023150055.1 Gammaproteobacteria bacterium
CACTTCGCCTTTCCCCTCGCGGGTGACATGAGTGCGGCCGGCAAAACGGTCGAGGAGCTGCGACAGGAGCTGACCGAGAAACTCGGCCGTTACATCCCCGAGGTCGTCGTGACCGTCGCCGTTATCCAGCTGAACGGCAATAAGGTATATGTCATCGGCCAGGTCAATCGGCCGGGGGAATTCACCATGAACCGCGCGACGGACGTGATGCAGGCCATCAGCATAGCGGGTGGCCCAACCGCATTTGCGGACCTGGATCAGGTCAAGATTCTGCGTCGGGGCGAGGAAGGCTCCCAGGTTGCCATCCCGTTCAGGTACGGTGATGTGGCAAAAGGCCAGAAGCTCGATCAGAACATTCTCCTGCGCGCCGGTGACACGGTGGTCGTGCCCTGAGGATGGCCTGCATCGCGCAGACCTCGCCGCGTTCCGGCGGGAGGAATCCTGTCGGTCGGGCGGGTCGACTCGCACCCGGCGGCGCCGTTGCGGCGATCGGAGTAATTCTTTTCCTGCTTGCCCCACATGCGTCGTCCGGTTCGCTCTGGCAGGTCACCCCGTCCGTCGAGACTGCGGTTACCTACGAGACGAATGCGAGCAACACATCGGACTCAAGCGCAGAAGATGACGCTTACATCGTGGCCTTCTCGCCGGCCGCACGGTTCGAACGTAGTACCCCCCGAACGGAAGTCACATTCAGCCCACGGCTGCGCCTGCGCCAGGACTATGGCAACGACACCAATGACCAGCTCGACGGCACGGATATTTTTCTACCGGTCGTTACGCAGCTTTCGGGACAGCGCAGCAGGGCATCGCTGAACGCGAGCTACACCCAGCTACCAAGCAGGGAGGCCGACTACCAGGTCGCCGATCCCAACAGCCCGCTCCCACCGGGCGGCTTGGGATGCGATGTCGACGCCCGCGGCAGGTGCCGCATCGAAGAAACCCAGTCCAATTGGGCCCTGGCACCGAGTTTCCAGTACAGCCTGTCCCCACGTTTTCTCTTCGGAACCAGCGTCGGATACCAGGCCATACGCTACAGCGAAGCCGAGCTTACCGGCCGATTCAACTACGACTATTACTTCGGCAGCATGTCACTGACCCGTCTGCTCACGGAAAAACACCAGATCGGCATCGGTCTCAATGCCGCCCGTTTCGACGCCGACCTGGAAGGCCGACCGGTCACCAATACCACCGAGACGACGGGTTTCAGTGTCAATTACGACTACGCCCTCTCACCAACCACCAGTCTCACGGTAGCCGGTGGCCTGTCTGTCAGCGATTTCACGATCACCGGGCGGACCACCGTCGACGGCCTACCCTGCTTCGATCCGGATCTCAACCAATTCGTGCTCTGCGACACCAAGGGCGATGACAAGAACTTCGTCGGCGAACTGCGTTTTCGACAGGAAATCGACGATACCATCACCACTCAATACAGCATCAGCAGGAGCATCCGGCCCAACTCGGATGGCGCGGAGACGACGTTCGACCAGGCCACCGCCTTCGTGACACGCGACCTCACCAGGCGCTGGCAGGTTAATGCGGGTGCGACATACACGAGCGAGAAGGCCATCGGCGCCGATAATATTGCGCTACTGCGCCAGAGGTTTGATCGGGATTTCGCCCGGCTTGACCTGGGAACCTCCTGGCGAATATCACGGCAGTGGGTCATCAACGGACGCTTCAGCCACTTCATCGACGATCAAAGCTTCGTCAACCCCTTGGGATTTGGCGACTCCTCTCGCGTCTCGCGCAACGACGTTGTGTCGGTGAGGGTCACGTATACCGGAGACCCTATCCGCTAATTTCAACCGCAGCGCTCTTCGTCAAATCCTCAAACGAACCGGCATTTCTATGAAAATCAGCGTATTCGGCCTCGGCTATGTGGGCGCGGTCTCGGCCGCCTGCCTCGCACGCGACGGTCATCAGGTCATCGGCGTGGATCCCAGTGAGACCAAGGTCCACCTCATCAACACTGGCCGGTCCCCGATCGTCGAGCAGGGCCTCGAGGACTTGATCGCAGCGGCCGTTGCCGCGGGACGCCTGCGGGCAGTCACCGGGCCCACTCCCGCTATCGCCGATTCTGACCTGACCTTTGTATGCGTGGGCACGCCATCGGAGTCCAACGGCAGCCTCGACCTGCGCTTCGTCCGGTCCGTCTGCGAGGAAATCGGAGCCTGCCTGCGCGCCAAAGGCCGTTACCACGTCGTCGTGATACGCAGCACAATCCTTCCCGGCACCATGCGGTCGGTGGTCATCCCCGCGATCGAGGCCGCTTCCGGCCTTGTTGCCGGTCGTGATTTTGGCGTGTGCAACAACCCGGAGTTTCTCCGGGAAGGAACGGCCATCCACGACTACGATCATCCTCCCAAGACCGTCATCGGCATGGTCGACGAGCGCGCCGGGGCTGACCTGAGAGGTCTCTACGAAAAGCTTACAGCCCCGATGATCTGCACCGCCATCGAAACGGCAGAGATGGTCAAATACGTCGATAACGTGTGGCACGCGTTGAAGGTCGGCTTTGCCAATGAGATCGGCTCGATCTGCAAGTGCCTTGACATCGACAGCCACGACGTAATGGATATCTTCTGCCAGGACAGGAAACTCAATATCTCCCCCTACTACCTCAAACCCGGATTCGCTTTCGGCGGCTCGTGTCTTCCCAAGGACGTCTCCGCGCTGTCCTACGAGGCAAATCGTCTCGATCTTCAGCTGCCCATCCTGGGGTCGATCATGGACAGCAACCGGCTACACATTGAACGCGCTCTGCAGCTCATCATGCGCAATGGGCGCCGGCGGATCGGGATTCTCGGGTTGAGCTTCAAGGCTGGTACTGACGATCTTCGTCACAGTCCCATGGTCGATGTCACCGAGCGGCTGCTCGGCAAGGGCTTCGAAATTCGCATCTATGACCGTAACGTCAGCATGTCCCGACTGATCGGTGCCAATCGGGAATACATACTGCAGCATGTCCCTCACATCGCAGGACTGCTGGTGGACTCGTTGGATGAGGTCGCCGCATTCGCCGAAGTGGTGCTGGTCGGCAATGCCAGTGACGAATTCAGTCCACTGCTCTCGAGACTGAAGCCCGACCAGCGCGTAATCGACCTCGTCAGGGTGAGGAACCACCCGAGCGGCGGCAATTACGAGGGCATCGCCTGGTAGGGAACCCGCCCACGGCACAGGCGCCCTGATCCCGGGGTCATTGGTGGGCGATGTAGGGATCGAACCTACGACCTCTCCCGTGTGAAGGGAGCGCTCTCCCGCTGAGCTAATCGCCCGGATTGCGACCAGAAAACCAGCAGTGACCTGGTGTCTGGCGATCGCCCCCTCGGCGCCGTACGGGGGGCATAATAAGCGAACTGGGAGTGCGCCGGAAGGCACCCGCTGTAATACCATACCTATGGATGGATCGCCTCAACCTCA
>JAKLLP010000315.1 GCA_023150055.1 Gammaproteobacteria bacterium
CGGCTGATCGAGCAGTTCGAGGCGCATCCGGAAAAGCGGCAGGGGTCGACGGGTTCAGGGATCGATCCGACCAAGAAGCTGAGCCTCGATATCACCATCGATCAGTTCGAGCGGTTTCGCGAAACCGGTCAGCAGGTTGCCGACTCCCTGCTGCACTACTTCGCGGTGTACTTTCTCAAGTACCCGTTCTTCGGCAGCATCAATCCGGTGCTCAAGAACAACCAGACCGGTGAGGAGACGATAGTTACCCTGGAGAACCGGAGCTTCGTCGACCTCGACATGATGAAAGTCATCGTAGGCAAGTACTTCCGGCTGGCCCCGCTCAATATCCTCAAGTACGAAGCCGGCCGGGGATCCTACTCGCAATGGCATGCCGAGGTATTTCCCGACGCGACCGGCGAAGCCCTGCACCGGGTGGCATTCTTCGTCTACTACCTCAATGACGTCGCGGTGGGTGGCGAGACGGAATTCTTTTTCCAGAAGCTGAAAGTAAACCCGCAAAAGGGGCGGCTCATCATGGCACCGGCGGGCTTTACGCACACCCATCGCGGCAATCGACCCGAGTCCGGTGACAAATACATCATCACCTCATGGTTGCTGTTCAAGCGCAGTTCAGTGAGCGGAGTGTCCGCCTGAGCCGGGCGTAGGGCAGGTCCCTATGGTCGCGCCGGGGTGCGCTCGCGCTGGAAGACCTTGTCGCTGGTATCGAAGGAACCGAAGCTTTCATCGGGTGGCGAGCGCAGCATCGCCGGAAACCGTTTTTCGGCCTCCGCGACCAGGCGCCCGGGCAGCTCGTCGCGGGAATCGAGCTTGCGGATCACGCTGCGGAAAAAGAGGTGCCCCGGCGCCTCGCCCATCAGCATCCACGGCAGCCAGCCGCGCAGAAGCGTCCAGGCGGCGGTCGCTTCGCAGCGGCTGAGAGCGGGGTCCTGCAGCTCGGCGTAGCGGGTCATGAACTGCATGCTCTCGCTCACCCTGACCTTTGCGCCGGAGGACTCCCGCGGCCACTGCTCCGGCTGCAGCGCGTTGTCGCGCACGTCGTTGAACTCGATCGGCACGAAGGCGTCATCGCCGATCACGAACAGCGGCAACCGGAACGGCGTTTCCTCGAAGCTGCCGTCCTTGCGCTGGTGCCGCCGCACGGTCGTCAGGCGGTTGGTGAGCGGGCCGGCATGCAGTTGCCAGACCTCGCAGCGCTCGCCATTGAACGGATTCTGCCAGGTATCGATGATGCGGTCGGTGGCGAGGTCCTTGTAAAAAGCCGCCTCGTTGATGAACACGCGGAAGCTGCCGTCGTCCTGCGGCACGATGCGGTTGACGGCAAACCCTTCCCAGGCGAGCAAAGGCCGTGGCGGGTTGCGGTCGCCGATGACGGCGAATATCTCCCCGCCGAACCAGCTGTGGGTGTCGACGTCGCCGGCGAGATCGCCGTAGATCTTCAGCCAGGCCCGCAGCTGGTCCTCGGGCCGGTCGAGATCAAAGTTGCCGGTGCTCGTTGCCGCGCGGGCGGTACCTGCCGGCAGAGCGGCCGCAACGGCCAACGCGCCGGCTGAACGCAGGCAGTCACGGCGCGTGAGGCCGCATTCGGCACCGAAGCGAAAGGGCAGCGACGTCCGGTGAGTCATCGTCAGGTGCTCGTCGGGGGGGCGAGGCCATCGGGAAAACGCGCAACGATTTCCCGGCGCAGCGCCGCGGGGACCTGCTCGCGTTGCGACGTCTTGCGCACGAAAACACGCTGGAACAGGTAACCCGGTTGCGTGCCCATCGCGAGCCACTGCGGCCAGTCGACCAGCAACTGCCAGGCGCCGACGAAATCCGCCGCCGCGTCCTGGTCGAGCAGCCCGGACCGCGCAGTGACGAGCTGCGCGCTGCTGGTGGCCCGCCGGGCCGCCGATGCGCCCGCGTCGTGGGGTCGCAGGGGAAAATGGTTCGCCGCGTGATCGTCGAGGAAGACCGAGATGGTGTCGCCGACGCCCAGCCAGTGGACGGGAGCTTGAAGGCGGGCGAGGTCGGCCTCGACGTGGGGCAGGTGCTCGTGGGCTACCGCCAGCTCCTGCCTGGTATAGGGGTTCTGCCAGCGGTCGACAGGCCGGCGTGTCGCCGGATCGCGGTAAAGAGTCACCTGGCGCAGGGCGACCGTCAGGCGATCCGGTGGGCTGGGTGGCATGACGGTAACGGCGCAACCCTCCACTTCGAACAGCAGGCGCAGGGGTTCCAGATCGCCCACGACGCCGAAGACATGACCACCGAACCAGGTCCAGGCCGGTGCACCGGGGGGGCCGCCAGTCAGCAGCTGCGCGAGGCGCGTCGGTGTCAACGTGCCGCGGTCGCCGGATTTGCCCGGGGCAGTCGTCACGGCTCAACGGGTCGCGTGCAGCATGTACTCGAGCATGAGGCGGTTGCGCTCCGGGCTGACTTCATAACCGACCATCGGCGGATAGCGCATGCGGTTGTGGGGCACCAGGCCGGCGGGATCCGCGATAAAGGCCGCCATGGTTTCCGGGGTCCAGATCAGCCCCTCTTCGCGCGCCTTGATGAACGCCTCCGAGTAGGTGAAGCGGCTGACGACTGCGGCCGGCTTACCGAAGATGCGGTGCAGGTTGGGACCGACGCGGTTCTCGCCACCTTCCTCGAGCGTGTGGCAGAAACGACACCACATAAACGCCTCCTTCTGGGCCGCGAGCTCCTCGGCGCCGAGCGGGGCGGGCTCCTCCGCGTAAAAGTCGGGGATGTCCTTGCCGGCGAGCAGGCGGTCGATTTCGGCCTGGGGAATCACGTCATCCGAGCCGATCGGCACGACGCCGAACCACCAGTAGGGGAAGTAGACCGCGAGACCGAAGAAAGCGAGCAACACGAGTGAGTGCAGCACGCGGGTCCCCGTGGAAACACTCATCGATGGACTCCCTCGCGGAACAACTTAGACATATGCGCCAGGCAGCAGTCGGCGCAGCCCGACCCGGTAACGCAGGTGCTGATAGATGCCGAAAGCGATCCAGATGCAGAAGAGCATGATGTAGTAGAAACCGAGCGTGCTGTGCAGGTAGCCCATCGGGATGCGCACGGTTTCGCTTCTCGCCACGAGCGCCGGCAGGGTGATGCCGAACAGCACCACGTCGCGGCCCTCGCCCCAGGCATAGATGAAGCCGATGAATCCCGTGATCACGAAATCCAGGCACAGGAAGACCAGGATGGCGCGATTGAAGGCGAAGGAGGCTGCCGGCAGGCCCGGCGGCGGGGCGGGCGCAGGATCGCGCACGAACCACCACAGACGCACGGCCGCGAGTACCGCGACGACGAGCCCGAGGCTGTCGTGGACGAGCCGGAGATTGTCGCGTTGATCGAGCGCGGTCCTCGGCAGCATCAGGATGTTGACGAGCAACACGGTGAACAGTATCGCGAGTGTCCAGCCCATCAAGGCCGA
>JAKLLP010000316.1:0-1031 GCA_023150055.1 Gammaproteobacteria bacterium
GACGTCCCCGTCCATGGCGAATTTCAGCCGCAGGCCGAGCGGATTATCGCTGCCGCAGACGAAACACTGGTTTGCGTCACCGCGAAGACTGCTCATGTCGATGCCCTGCTGTCGCCCCGGAACGCCCCTGCCGGGGCGGCGCGTGCTTGTCTCGCCCGGCAGGCAAACCTATCCTAACCGAGCGGGCGGCATTTCTCGCCCGCCACGACAGGGCGGTACCGATGGCCTACGACGCGAACAATATCTTCGCCAGGATCCTCCGCGGGGAGGTGCCGGCCTTCCGCGTCTACGAAGACGAACACACGCTGGCCATCATGGACGTCATGCCCCAGGCCGACGGCCACACGCTGGTGTTGCCAAAGGCGCCGGCGGAGAACCTCTTCGAACTCGACCCGGACATGGCGGGAGCCGTGATTCGCACCGCGCAGAAGATCGCGCGCGCCGTGCACAAGGCCTTCGCTGCCGATGGCGTGACGCTGATGCAGTTCAATGGCGAGGCCGCGGGCCAGACGGTGTTTCATTTCCACCTGCACGTGCTACCGCGTCATGCGCGCCAGCCCCTGCGCAGTCACGGGCGCACCATGGCGGATTCGGCCGTGCTCGAGGAGCATGCCCGGCGCATTCGCGCGGCGCTCGCGGAGAGCTGACCAGCGCCACCCGGAGACTCTCAGGCACCGGTGCGCAGGGCAGGCAGGGGACGGCGGCTGTCCTTGTCCTTGTCGAGGGCCTGCGCGGCCTTGTTGACGAGATCGCGCAGGTGCCTGCCGTCGGCTGGAAACACCGCGACGCCGACACCCACCGTCAGGCGGTGCAGCCTGCCGCCGATTTCCAGCGTCGTCGTCGCGACGTTGTGACGTATCCGGTTGGCGACCACCCGGCCCACCGCGGCGCCGGCACCGGAGAGGTAGAGGATGAACTCGTCACCGCCGTAGCGGGCGACGAGGTCCACCGAGCGGCAGCTCCGCTGCAAGGCCTCGGCGAGCGCCTTCAGGGCGCGGTTTCCGGCTTCATGGCCGTAGCGCTCATTGGCA
>JAKLLP010000316.1:1041-3417 GCA_023150055.1 Gammaproteobacteria bacterium
GTGAACGCCTGCAGGTTCAACACGCCCGTGAGGCCGTCCTGGTCGGCCAGGCTGCGCAGCCGTTCGTGCGTCTCCTCCGCGCCCTCTACCACGGTGCTTGCCAGGTAAGCCGCCAGTGCGACGGGCAGCACCGATGCGAGCAGGCCGAGCACATGACCGGCCGTGAAGAGGTCTGACTGCCCGACCAGGAGCCCTGACAGGACGCGCCCGCACAGCACCAGCGCGAGCATGACCATCCCGGCCCGCAGACCGACCGTCAGGGCCGTGGCGAGCACCGGCAACACGAGCAGCCCGCCCAGCCAGTCGCCGCGGTTGCCGGCCGAGAGCGCCATCAGCACCAGGATGCCGAGGGCCATCGCCCAGGCGCAGGCGAGCTGGGTGCGGCGCGGGTCAGCCGCGGCGAAACGCGGCCACCGCAACCCGAACAAGGCGAGGACATAGCAAGCGACAGCGGCAAGCCCCACGCCTCGCGCATGGGCCAACTCAGGTGCGGCGACGACATAAACGAGCAGCGCGGCGGCGAGCCACGCCTCGATCCATGCGAGGCTCGCGCGCACCCGGCGCTGCGCCGGGTGCTCGCGCACTGCGATCGCCTCCCGACCCTCATTGAGCTGCAGCTCGGGCATCCGTGCATTCCATCGCGACCTCCGCAGCGGGCGGGGGGGGCGACACTCCGCCGTTTTACATATTCCCGATGGTGCCCGAAGCGTCGACGGCGATCCGCGACCGGGTTGGCAATTCGGCGTGGGGTCTGGTCTCAGTGAGACTGTGCGGTAGCCGCCAGCTCGACCTTGAGCAGGCCGAGCGCCTGTACGACCGCCGGATCGTCGACGGTTGCCCGGCTGTCGCTGTTGGTCGACTGCTCGTCGAGCAGGACGTCTGGCGTGATGCCCTCACCGTTGATGGAGAGGCCGGAAGGGGTGTAGTAGCGCGATGTCGTGAGCTTGATCGCCCGGCCATCGGAAAGTGGCATGACGGTCTGAACCGAGCCCTTGCCGAAGGTCTGGCTGCCCATGATGGTCGCACGCTGATTGTCTTTCAGCGCGCCGGCAACTATTTCCGCAGCCGACGCGGAACCGTTGTTCACCAGCACCACCATGGGAGCGCCCTGCATGAGATCGCCGGTGGTGGCCTCATGACGGAAATTCGCTTCGCTGCCGCGACCGCTGGCGGTAACGATGACACCGGAGGCGAGAAACTCGTCGCTCACGTCGACCGCCGCCTCCAGCACGCCGCCGGGGTTGTTACGCAAGTCGAGGACGAGCCCGTAAAGTGCGGCTCCGCCCGGCCGATCGCGGAGTTCGCCGAGCGCCTTGCGCACATCGCTGCCGGTCGAGTCGCTGAACTGGCTGATGCGCAGGTACGCGTAACCGGGTTCCAGAAGCTCGACTCGGACGCTATGCACGCGCACGTTGCTGCGCACGAGGTCGAAGCTGCGGGTCCTGGCGTCACCGGACCGTGAGACGGTGACGTTCACGGGAGTTCCCGGTTCGCCTCGCAACCGCGAGAGAGCGCCGCCAATATCGCCCTCGGCCACGAGCACGCCGTCGATCGCCACGATGATGTCGCCGCTGCGGATGCCGGCCCGGTCGGCCGGCGTGCCCTCGATCGGTGTGACCACCACCAGCTGGCCATTTCGCAGCCCCACCTCGAGCCCGACGCCGGAGTAATTTCCTGAGGTGCTGATGCGGATTTCCTCGAATGCCTCCGCATCGAGGAATTCCGAGTGCGGGTCGAGCGCGGTCACTATGCCGCGCACGGCATTCTCCATGAGCTGATGATCGTCGACGGATTCGACGTACTCCTGCTTGACGCGCTCCAGCACTTCGGTGAGCAGCCGCACGTCGTCCCAGGGCAGGCTGTCGCTCGCGCTGCCGCGACTGGCCAGCGCGGCACCGGCGAGCGCGACCGCGATGCCGGCGAGCATACCGGCGACGAGCAGCCACGGTCCGTGTCTGGTGTGTTGCGGCATCGGACAGGAAAACCTGCCATTTCCAGCGGTGGCAGGCAGCGTAGCACATGCACGCCCGCTCACCCCATGGCGGGTGTCACCCCCGGCAGGAGGCCACCGTACGCCACGCTGCGCGTCGAAAAACGCTATTTGATCCAGCCCCTCGGATCGATCGGCTTGCCGTTACGACGCAGCTCGAAGTAGAGCCCCGGGCTGGACTGCCCGCCGCTGTCACCCACCCGGGCCAGCAGCTCGCCTTGCTGCACCTGTTGGCCGGTCTTCCTCAGCAGCTCCTGGTTGTGACCGTAGAGACTCATGTAGCCCTTGCCGTGGTCGACGACCACGAGCTGCCCCATGCCCGGCAGCCAGTCGGCATACACGACGCGGCCGGCCCGCACGGCGCGCACTTCCGTACCCGCCGGCGC
>JAKLLP010000317.1 GCA_023150055.1 Gammaproteobacteria bacterium
GGAACTCCTTGAGCAGGGTATTGAGGCGCTTGGTCTCGGGGATGACGATCGTGGGGCGGATGAATCGCTTGAGGTCGAATGCCTGGTCGGGGGTCTCCACGAAGTGGTGCAGCACGTCTTTCGCCAACAGGACGCCTACGATGTCGTCGCGGTCAGCGCCGATCACCGGATAGCGGGAATGGCCGCTTTCCACGATGGTGCGCAGGATTTCCGCCTTCGGCGCATCGCGCTCGAGAACGATCATCTGCGAGCGCGGCACCATGACGTCGCACACCTGTGTCTCAGCCACTTCCAGCACGCCCTGCAGCATGGCGAGTTCATCGGCATCGAGGACGTCCTTCCAGCCGCCTTCGCGCAGAAACTCGACAATGTCCTCGCGATTCGCCGGCTCGCCCCGCAACAGCCGGCGCAGGCGCCGGTAAAAGGTCGGGTGCTCGTCCCGCGGGTCTTCTTCCTGATCGTTTTCGCTCATATGAATCAATGCTTTCTGGCGCCGACGGGAGAGCCGGGCACCCGGTAGGGATTGGCAAAGCCGAGGCGGGCCAGGATCCTCACCTCCGCACGCTCCATTCTACGTGCAGATGCGGCATCGTCGTGATCGAAGCCGCGCAAATGCAGGACACCATGGACCACGAGGTGCGCGAGATGGGCGAGCGTTTGCTTGCCCTGCTCACGCGCTTCGCGGTAGACCAGCGGCAAGCAGATGACCAGGTCACCGAGCGTGCCCGGCCCATGCGGCCCGCTGGCCGTGCCGGAAAAGGCGAGCACGTTGGTCGGCCCGCTCCTGCCGCGGAACTGCTCATTCAGCCGGCGCCCCTCCCGCCAGCCCACCAGCCGCAGCGTCAGCTCGTCGCGGCCGGTAGCGCCTGCCGCGGCCACCCATGCGCCGAGCCTCGTTCCGCGAGGAAGCCGGGCGGCGCGGGTGGCCATCTGCACGGCTACCCGAGGGTCAGGTACTCTACTGTGGCGGCGCGGACCCGGCGGAGGCGCCATTGCCTGTCTGCGCTTCATGGTCGGCCTGCTCATGTTGCTCATAGGCCTCGACGATGCGCTGCACCAGGGCGTGGCGCACCACGTCACGCGGCGTGAAAAAAGTGAAACTCACCCCGGGGATACCCTGGAGCACCTCCATGACGTGACGCAAGCCCGACAGCTGGCGGCGCGGCAGATCCACCTGCGTGACATCACCGGTCACCACCACGCGAGAGCCGAAACCCATGCGCGTGAGAAACATTTTCATCTGCTCGACGGTGGTGTTCTGCGCTTCGTCCAGGATGATGAAGCTCTCGTTCAGTGACCGGCCCCGCATGTAGGCGAGCGGCGCGACCTCGATCACGTTGCGTTCGACCAAGCGGGCAACACGATCGAAGCCGATCATTTCGTAGAGCGCATCGTACATGGGGCGCAGGTACGGATCGACCTTCTGGGCAAGGTCGCCGGGCAGGAAGCCGAGCCGTTCGCCGGCCTCCACGGCTGGCCGCACCAGCACGATGCGACGCACCCGCTCCTGCTCCAGCGCTTCGACCGCGCTGGCCACGGCGAGGTACGTCTTGCCGGTTCCCGCCGGGCCGATGCCGAAACACAGGTCCTCGCGCCGGATGCTGGCGACATAGGCGCGCTGATTGGGACCCCGCGGACGGATGTAGGTGCGCCTGGTGCGCACCGTGTCGGACTCGCCCTCCCCCGCCGCGCCGCCGAGCGCCTCGGCACTGCGCTCGTGCACCGCTGACTCCTGGAGGAATACATGCACGCGCTGGGCATCGAGCCGCTCGGTGGCCGCCTGCGCGAACAGCTCGCGCAGCAGCCGCGCGCCGACGCGTGCGGTGTCCCCGGGGCCCATGACGCGGAAGTGATTGCCACGATTGCTGATCTGCACCCCGAGACGCTGCTCGAGCTGGCGCAGATGCTCGTCGCACTGGCCGCAAAGATTCGCGAGGACTCGATTGTCGGCCGGTTCGAGAAGAAGGTCTTCGGTTTCGATTGCAGCGTTCACGACAAGGGAAGGGATTTCAGGCGGCTGCCGCGGTGGTCACGAGACGGCCGCGGAGTGAGTTGGGTAGAGCCTCGGTGATGCGCACCTCGACCATGCGCCCGATGTAATCCCTGCCGGCGTCGAAATTCACCCAGCGATTGTTCTCCGTCCGACCGGCAAGCTGGCGCGGGCTCTTGCGGGACGGGCCGACCACCACGACCCGCTGCAGGGAGCCGACCATCGAACGGCTGATCTGGCCCGCCTGCGCGTTGACCCGCGCCTGCAGGATCTCGAGCCGTCTGTGCTTGATCTCGTCTGGCACCTGCCCATCGTAACCCGCCGCGGGGGTACCCGGCCGCGGGCTGTAGATGAAGCTGAACGACTGGTCGAAGCCCACTTCGGCAATGAGGTTCATGGTGGCTTCGAAATCCGCATCGGTTTCACCCGGGAAGCCGACGATGAAGTCGGTGGACACACTGATGCCGGGGCGGACCTCGCGGAGCTCACGTATCTTCTGGCGGTACTCCAGTGCGCTGTAACCGCGGCGCATGGCGGCGAGGATACGGTCTGAACCGCTTTGTACCGGCAGGTGCAGGAAGTTGGCGAGCTTCGGGATCCCGGCATAGGCGCGGATCAGCCGCTCGCCGAAGTTCAGCGGGTGGGAGGTCGTGAAACGTATCCGCTGGATCTCAGGCAGCGCGGCCACTTCCACCAGCAAGTCTGCCAGGTCGGCCCGGGCACCGGCTGGCGTTCGCCCCCGCCAGGCGTTGACGTTCTGGCCGAGCAGGTTGACCTCGAGCACGCCTTGTCCGGCCAGTGACCTGACTTCGTCGAGGACGGCAGCGAGCGGGCGGCTGACCTCCCGGCCACGCGTGTAGGGCACGACGCAGTAAGTGCAGTGGCGGCTGCAGCCTTCCATGATCGACACGTAGGCCGAGGGACCCTCGGCGCGCGGCGCCGGCAGGTGATCGAATTTCTCGATCTCGGGGAAGCTCACGTCCACCTGCGGGCGTCCGCGGGCGCGCACGCCATCGAGCATCTCCGGCAACCGGTGCAGCGTCTGCGGGCCGAACACGAGATCGACGAAGGGCGCGCGGGTGAGCACCGCCTGCCCCTCCTGGCTCGCGACGCAGCCGCCCACACCGATCACGACATCCGGCCGCCCGGCCTTGATCTCGCGCCAGATTCCGAGCTGGGAAAACACCTTCTCCTGCGCCTTCTCGCGCACGGAGCAGGTGTTGAGCAGCAGCACATCGGCGTCACCGGGGTCGGCGGTTGGCACAAGCCCGTGACTCTCGCGCAGCACGTCCGCCATGCGGGCGGCGTCGTACTCGTTCATCTGACAGCCGAATGTCTTTATGAAGACCTTGCCCGGCATAACCAGGG
>JAKLLP010000318.1 GCA_023150055.1 Gammaproteobacteria bacterium
CGACATGTTTTCTCATGTCGACGACGCCAATCAGCCGACCATGGTGGACGTGAGCGGTAAAGCCATTACCGCGCGCGCGGCTCACGCCCGCGCACGGGTCTGGCTGCCTCAGGAAATAAGGACGGGGCTCGATGCTGGCGAGCTGTACTCGCCGAAGGGACCGGTGTTCCAGACCGCGATCGTCGCCGGCACGATGGCCGCCAAGAAAACTCATGAGCTGATTCCCTTCTGTCATCCGCTCGCACTCGATGCCTGTCGCATCACCATCATCGTCGATGACACCGGTCATGCCGTCGTCGATTGCATGGTTCGTGTGCAGCACCGTACGGGCGTCGAAATGGAGGCGCTGACAGGGGCTGCCGTGGCCGCGCTGACGATTTACGACATGTGCAAGGCGCTCTCTCACGAGATGGTGGTCACCGATATCCGCCTGATCAGCAAGACGGGCGGCAAGAGTGATTTCCAGGCGCCGACTCCTTGACTCTGCAGGCGTCCATGTCGAAGCAGCCGGGTCAGGCGCCACTGCGCGGGCTGGTGCTGGCCGGGGGGCGCAGTGACAGGCTCGGCCGCGATAAGGCCGCCCTGGCCATCAGTGGCATGTCGTTGCTGGAGAGGGCTGTCACGTTATTGTCGGCGGCGGTCGACGACGTCATGGTGTCCGTGCGTCCGGACCAGCGAGCCGACCATGTGCGACGGCGCTTCCGCCTCGTTCTTGATGACGACGAGCGGATCGGCCCGGCAGCGGGAGTCCTGGCAGCTCACCGCCTGGACCCCCGGTCAGCCTGGCTGGTGCTGGCCTGTGACATGCCGCGAGTGTCTGCAGCGCATCTGCAGGCGCTCGTGGCCGCACGCAGGCCCGACCGGGGCGGCACGGCTTACCGCTCGATCACCGACGATCGCCCGGAGCCGTTGTGCGCTATCTTCGAACCGGCTACCCTGACGGCGCTGCGGGAGGCGGTCGATGCGGGCCACGGTTCCAGCCTTCGTGACCTGCTTTTAAGGGTTCATCCCGTGTTGCTGGACGCTCCCGGGCGGGATGCGCTGGGCAGCATCAACACAACCGAAGACCTGGAAAATCTGACCCGGAGTTAGCGACCGGGGCGGATCTGGCTCCCGCCGCGCCGGCACAAAGCGCTGCAAGCAGGAAGGTTCCCAAGAATGCCGAGAAAGAAAACGGTTCGCCGCCCGACCCGCGCTCAGGCCGAGGAGGCTATCCGTGTGCTGCTGCGGTGGACGGGCGACGACGCGGATCGCCCCGGGCTGCGCAAGACCCCCGCGAGGGTTGCAGGCGCTTTCCAGGACTGGTTTGCAGGATATGCAGCCGATCCTTACGCCCAACTCGGCGGATCGTTTCAGCAGGTCAGTTACTACGACCGGATCGTGACGTTGCGGGACATCGATTTCGAGTCTCACTGCGAGCACCACCTGGCGCCAATACTCGGCCGTGTGCATCTCGCATATCTGCCGAACCGTCGCCTTGCGGGTATCAGCAAGCTCGCGCGCGTGGTCGAGGCATACTCGAAGCGACTGCAGGTGCAGGAGCGGTTCACCGCCGAAATTGCCCGCTGCATCAACGATGTGCTGGAACCGCGCGGCGTCGCCGTCGTGGTCGAGGCCCGCCACCTGTGCATGACGACACGGGGTGTTCATCGCACGAATGTGAAGATGGTCACGTCGGAAATGCTGGGGGCGTTTCAGGATGATGACCGCATTCGTGCGGAGTTCTTCGATGCCATTCGCACCTGAACGCAGGTCGAGAACATGCCTCGTATCGTCAGAAGCATAGAAGACGCAAAAGCGCTGATCGGCCAGGAGGTCGGTGTCTCCGACTGGGTCGTGGTGGACCAGGAGCGGATCGACAAGTTTGCGGAAGCGACCGACGATCATCAGTGGATTCATACGGACACCGGCCGCGCGGCGCAGGACATGCCGGGTGGGAAGACCATCGCCCATGGCTACCTGCTGATCTCGCTCATGCCGGCCCTGATGGACACGCTGGTCGAAATGCCGACGTTGCAGCGCGCGATCAATTACGGGCTCAACAAGGTGCGGTTCAAGAATCCCGTGACGGCAGGCAGCCGGGTGCGGCTGCGTAGCGTGGTCGTGCAGGCGCAGAAACGC
Organism: Gammaproteobacteria bacterium; assembly: GCA_023150055.1. Classification (GTDB taxonomy): domain Bacteria; phylum Pseudomonadota; class Gammaproteobacteria; order Steroidobacterales; genus QUBU01. Next base: position 2,122 of record JAKLLP010000318.1, read on the forward strand.
GCGGGGGCGCTGCAGGTAATCCTGGAGAATACGCTGGAGATCGAGGGGCAGCCCAAACCGGCCTGCGTAGCCGAGGTCATCGCGCTGTATTTCCTCGGCGAGTGACCACCTACCGGGGGTTCGGCCCTGGCAGCCCATATGATCGACAACGGCGTCTATACCCCTGCGCACGTGTTGGCCTCGGGCATACGCAGCGGCAGTCTGAGCAGTGCAGCCGTGGTTGGCGCGGCCATCGCTCGTGCCCGTGAGATCAACCCGCGGCTCAATGCGGTCATCGCGCTGGACGAAGCGGCCGCGATGCAGAGCGCGCGGGCGGCTGACGAGGCGGTGCGCAACGGATGCGAAATCGGCCGGCTTCACGGCCTGCCGATCACGATCAAGGACTGTTTCGAGGTGGCCGGCTTTGCCGCCGTGAACGGCGCTCCCGAGTTGCAGGGTTATCGGCCCAGGACGCATGCGCCGGCGGTTCAGCGTATCGTCGATGCCGGCGCCATCGTGATCGGCAAGACCAATGTGCCTCGGTATTCACTGGATCTGCAGACGTTCAACGACGTATTCGGCGTCACGCGCAACCCGTGGGATCCGACCCGCACACCCGGCGGCTCCTGCGGTGGAGCGGCCGTGGCGCTGGCGACAGGTGTGACGAGCCTGGAGCTGGGCACGGATCTGGCCGGCTCGTTGCGAATACCCGCGCACTCGACCGGGGTGTGTTCGCTGAAGCCCAGTTTCGGCGTGGTGCCGGTCTCCGGCGTGTTGTCCAACGTGCCAGGCTTGCTGCGCCGGCCGGACCTTGTGGTTGCGGGGCCGATGGCCCGTACCGTCGCGGATCTCGAGTTGTTGCTGGACGTCGTAGCCGGGCCCACTGCGCCAGATGCAGCAGGCTGGCGCCTCGACCTGCCGCCGTCGAGGCGTCAGCCTGGCGAACTGCGCGTTGCCGCCTGGCTCGATGACGATATCTGCCCCGTGGAGCAGGGCATGGCGGCAGTGCTGGATGCTGCCTGTCGTGCCCTCGACGAGGACGGCGTGGCCATGGACCGGGACGCCCGGCCGGCTTTCGAGGCGAGCGAGTATTTCCGCACCTATCTGCAACTGATGTACGCGGAGATGAGCGCTGGTTTCCCGGAGAGCGTTTTCCGTGCCTTTGCGGCGGCAGCCCGCCGCAACGCCGAACATTCCGGCTGGACCCCGTTGACCCTCATGCCGTGGGCCGTCACGCAGGGAC
>JAKLLP010000319.1 GCA_023150055.1 Gammaproteobacteria bacterium
GCCGGCTCCTACGCCAATTTCCGCGACCTGCTCGCCGCGCGCGATTCGCCGGTATGGTGCCTGCCCGGCAATCACGATGCGCCGGGGCAGATGCGCGCGGTGCTCACCGGGCCGCAGTTCTGCGTCGGTGGCGTGCATGAGGCTGGCAACTGGAGCGTCATCCTGCTCGACAGCTATGCCGCTGGCGAACATGGCGGGCGCCTGGCCCGCGACCACCTCGACTGGCTCGCTGCAACGCTGCACGCGACCAGCGCGGAACACGTGCTGGTGGCCGTGCACCACTTCCCGCTTGCCGTCGGCAGCCGCTGGCTGGACGAACTCGGTCTGCACGACGCCGACGACCTCTTCGCAGTTCTCGACCGCTGCCCGAAGCTGCGCGCCGTGGTTACCGGCCACGTGCACCAGGCCTGTGACCTGACGCGAAGCGGGGTTCGCTATCTCGCCACGCCGTCGACCTGCTTCCAGTTTCTTCCGCGCAGCGACGCCTTTGCGGTCGATGTCCGCCCCCCCGGGTATCGCTGGATCGACTTGCTCGACGACGGCAAGCTGGAAACACGCCTCGCCTGGGTGGCTGCAGACTGAGCGCGGGTGACCCGAGCCGCACCCATTTCGGTTACCCTCCCGGCTGGCGGACAACGGCGGAGGCATACGGCATGATCGCGACCGAGTCGAGCAAGACAGCAGGTTCTTCGCCCGTGCTCCGATGCGTCTGGCAGGCGCTGCTGCTCGGCCTGTTGCTGGGCGCATCGCCCGCATGGGCGGACAGCGCGCCGCTCTGGGAAATGCGCGGCGAAGCCAACCGGATCTACCTGCTCGGCTCGATGCACTTCCTGCGTCCCGGCCGGGATGCGCTGCCGGCGGCGGTCATCAGCGCCTACCAGGACGCCGATGCGCTGATCATGGAACTCGACCTCGACGACCTCGACCCGGTGGCCTCAGCGGGCCTGCTGCAACAACTCGGAACCGACCCGGAAGGCCGCTCCCTGCAGGAACTGCTCGGCGGTAGCGACTACCAGGAAGCGGTGGACAGGGCCCGCGCCATTGGCATCGATATCGGGCTGCTGCAGACCTTCGAGCCCTGGCTCGCGGCCATCACCATCAGCCAGCTCAAGCTGCAGATGCTCGGTTTCGATGCCAGCGCCGGCGTCGAACAGCAGCTCGCGGTGCTCGCCGCGCGCGATGGCAAGGAAATCCGTGGCCTCGAGACCCTGCAGGAACAGCTCGCCGCCATGGATGCGCTGCCGCCGAAGGCGCAGCGCACGTTCCTGCTGGAAACGCTCGACGAGGCCGCCGATATCGACGGCCGCATCGACGACATGGTCACGGCGTGGCGCCAGGCCGACCTGCGGGCGATGGAACGCCAGTTTCTGGACGGGACCCAGCAGCAGCCCGAACTCTACCGGCGGATCGTCGTCGAGCGTAACCGCAACTGGGCCAGGCAGTTCGCCGATCTCGCGCGCGAACGGCGCAACCTGCTCGTGGTGGTCGGCACGCTGCACCTGGTGGGGCCCGACAGCCTGATCGGCATGCTCGAGGACGCCGGCTTCGAGCCGCAGCCGCTGCGGTAAGCCCGCTCAGGCCGGCTCGTAGTCCTCCTTGCCGGCCCCGCATTCCGGGCACCGCCATGAGAGCGGCAAGTCCTCGAAGCGGGTCCCCGGCGGGAAGCCCGAGGCGGGGTCTCCCAGCGCCTCGTCGTAGATGTGGCCGCAACTCAGGCACATCCAGCGACGCGGTGGTTGCATGGCATTCATTGCGTGGTCTCCCAGCGCACCGAGCGCAGCATCGGACGCAGAAACTCCAGCCGCTCGACCGGATCATCGAGCTGCAGGCAATGCTGCTTCTGCTCGAGCGGTATCGGCAGGATCTCGGCAAAGCGACAACCGACCCAGCCCGAGTCTTCGAAGCGACGCGGCACACCACCGTAAAGCTTGCCGAGATCATCGAGGATGGCCTGCAGGATCTCCGCCATGGGCTGGTACTTTCCGGGCAGCGGCACCACAGGGTCCGGCGGCAGGGTCTGCACCACGCCGACATGCAGCCCGTCCGGCAGCCGGTCCACACTCATCAGCTCGAAACGCTCCGCACCGGTCACGGTGATCCCGAGGATGCCATCGCTGCCCTGGTACCAGTCGGTGATCCGCGCGAGCGTGCCGACCGATGCCGTATGCGCGGCGCCGGTTTCCGAGCCCTGCAGCAACAGCAGCACTCCGAACGGGCTTTGCTCACGCAGGCAGCGGCTCACCATGTCGAGATAGCGCGGCTCGAACACCCGCAGCGGCAGCGGACCGGCGGGAAACAGCACGGTCCGGAGCGGAAAGAGCGGGACCTTCAAAGTCAGTGGTTGGACCGGCTGTGTGCTCATTGGTGTCCACGACCGCCAGCGCGTGAGCCGCCCTGCCGGGTTCGCCGACAGTAACCAATTCCGTCACCGGCATCCAGTTACGGGCCGGGTTGCGCCGCGCGAGCCGCCAGCGCGGCGGCGAGTTCCGCCCGGATGTTCTGGAAGCCGCCGTTGCTCATGACCACCACGGCATCACCGGGACGGCAGTCCCGCGTCACCTCGGCGACGATCGCGGCCGTATCGGGACAAATCCGCACCGTAGGGACACCGGCCAGCGCCCCGGCGAGATCCCAGCGCAACCCCTCCTGGCGCAGGACCCAGCCGAGGTCGGCGCGGGCGAGCGCATGGGCGAGGGAATCCCGGTGGGCGCCGAGCTTCATGGTATTGGAGCGCGGCTCGGTGACCACCAGCACGCGTGTCGGGCGCAGGCTCGAGCGCACGGCGGCGAGCGTGCGCTCGATGGCGGTGGGATGGTGCGCGAAATCGTCGTACAGCGAGACCCCGCCCCAGGACCCGAGCAGTTCGAGCCGGCGTTTCACGCCGGCGAATGATTCGAGCGCCGCCAGCGCCGTCGGTATCGCGACACCCACGTGGCGCGCCGCAAGTATCGCTGCAGTCGCGTTCTCGGCGTTGTGATCACCCGCGAGGCGCCAGGCCGCGCGACCTTCCTCGCGCCCCTGCCGCGACAGGCGGTAACCATCCTCGCCGGTGGCGAGACCCGTCCAGTCAGCCTCCTGGCTCTCGCGGCTGGTGAAAGTCTCCAGCGGCGTCCAGCACCCCTGCTCGAGCAACTGGCGGATATTGGCATCGTCCGCGCGGCAGATGATCCGCCCCCGGCCCGGCACCGTTCTCACCAGCTGGTGGAACTGGCGCAGGATCGCCGCGAGGTCCGGGTAGATGTCCGCATGGTCGAATTCGATGTTGTTGATGACCAGCGTGCGCGGGCGGTAGTGGAGAAACTTCGCACCCTTGTCGAAGAAGGCCGTGTCGTACTC
>JAKLLP010000031.1 GCA_023150055.1 Gammaproteobacteria bacterium
GTGGACGCCACCTGCGCACCGGGTCGGCGCTGAAGCGCCTCCCACAGGGTGCTGGTCGGCGGTGGCGCTGAACGGCAGCCGTTGTAGGAGGAACTTCAGTCCCGATGGGCCACTTAACCCGCTTTCAGGAACCGCTGGTCACGCGCTCAGGCGGGTCCTGTTTCGGTTCGCCCGCACCCGTTCGGCTATGCACCGCCACCCGTTCGGCGTCCTCGAGGCGCCCGAGCGCTGCGGCGAGCGCCTGATCGCGGCAGTCCCGATACTGCCGCCGGCGCGTGAGTTCGGCCCCCTCCAGTGGTCGGCAGACCGCCGCTGCCGCTTGCCGGAGCCTGCGGTGGAGCACCTCCAGGCCAGCGGCGTTGCCGAGATCGAGGTCGCCGAAATGCACGGAGGTCGACAACGCGCCGTCGCTCGTGCGCGACGGCGGCGCCACCGGCGGCCCCGCAACTGCAACTGTCGTGACCAGGAACATGGCGAGGGCGCCCAGGGGTGCCGCGAATCCGGTTTCATGCTGTGACATAGCCTGTCTCCTTTGACGCGGGGTCATCCCGCATGTCGTGATGGGGATGATGCTAGACAGCCTCTCCACGCTCCGGTATAGACAGGAAAGAAAACGACGCTTTCATTTCCGTACGACCGATGGAGTGGGACGATCTTCGCTATGTCCTTGCGGTGCGCCGGGCGGGTACGCTGGCTGGCGCCGCGCGCACGCTCGGTGTCAGCCACGTCACCGTGTTCCGCCGGGTCGAGCAGCTCGAGAAGACGCTCGGTGTGCGCCTCTTCGACCGCAAGCGGCAGGGCTATGTCGCCACGCCCGCCCTGGGTGAAATCATCGACCAGGCCGAGCAGATCGAAGACCAGGTCAATGCGATCGAGCGGCGTATCTGGCGCCAGGACCAGGAAATCCAGGGCACCGTTCGCCTGACCACCACCGACACCATCGCGAACGTCGTGCTGCCGAAAATACTGACCGCTCTGCACCAGGAGAATCCGCGGTTGTCCGTCGATCTGCTGACCTCCTGCCAGCAGTTCAACATCACCAAGCGCGATGCCGACATCGCCATCAGGTACACGGTGGCGCCACCGGAGATGCTCATCGGGCACCGGCTGACCGAAGTCCGGCATGCGGTTTACGGCGCACGGCGGTTTGCCCCGCGGGGCCGCAATCATGCCGACCTGTCGCAGCTGCCGTGGATCTCGCCGGACGACGAGTCGACCGAGTACCCGCTCATCAACTGGATGCAGCAGCAGGGGCATGAGCGACAGGTCGTGCTCCGCTGCAGTTCAACCACGACCATGGCGGCCGCGGTCCAGGCGGGGGTCGGCGTGGGCATCTTGTCCTGCTTCGTGGCCGACAGCATGAAGGGCCTCGTGCGGCTGAGCCCGCTCATCCGCGAGACCGACCACGAATACTGGGTCCTGACACATCGCGAGCTGCGCGACGTGGCTCGGGTCGCCACGGTCTACGCCCACCTGCGCAAGGCATTCTCGGCGTTGCGGCCGCTGTTCGTCGGTGAGAGTGCGCGGTTGCCTGCGTCACGAGATGGCCCCGGGCCACCCGGAATGTTCGGAGCGGTTGCGCGCCATCGAGCGGGAGCTGCGCCACCGCGGCCTCTTCGACCGGCTCCAGCATCACGAGGCGCGGTGCGCGACCCGAGCGGAGATAGAGCGCGCACACGACCCGGCTTTCGTCGCCGGGATCTTTGCACGCGCGCCGGCGAGCGGTTACGTGATGCTCGACCCGGACACGATCATGGGGCCGTCGACACTCCCTGCGGCACTGCGGGCCGCCGGCGCGCTCGCGCAGGCCGTCGATCTTCTGCTCGCCGGCCGCGCCACGAACGCCTTCTGCGCCGTGCGCCCGCCGGGACATCACGCCGAGCGTGACGCGGCGATGGGTTTCTGCTTCTTCAACAACGTGGCCATCGGCGCCGCCCACGCGCTCGCCGCGGGACTCGACCGTGTCGCGGTGCTCGACTTCGACGTGCACCACGGTAACGGCACCGAGGACATCTTCGCCGAAGATCCGCGGGTGTTGCTCTGCTCGAGCTACCAGCACCCGCACTACCCCCACCGGGCGCGCGGGTCGGTACCGGGACACCGGGTGAACACGCCACTGCCCGCAGGCGCCGGCAGCGCGGCGTTTCGTGCCGCGGTCTCGGGGCGCTGGCTGCCGGAACTGGAAGCCTTCGCGCCGCAGATGCTCTTCGTCTCGGCCGGCTTCGATGCGCACGCTGCCGACCCGTTGGGCGGACTGCGCCTCGAAGACGAGGATTACGCCTGGATCACGGCCCAGATCGACAACGTCGCCGGGCGATATTGCGACGGGCGCATCGTCTCGACTCTCGAGGGCGGCTATGACCTTGCCGCGCTCGGACGCTGCGCGGCGCTGCACATCGAAGGCCTGCTCGAGGCGTGAGCGCGTTTGCGATGGTTGCTAGTCGCGGACCAACCGCACGATGCGGGATCCCGCGGCATTCTCGAGCAGCAGGTAGAGTTCGCCGCGCCGGCCGATCTCGATGTCGCGAAAGCGTGCCAGGTCTTCGAGCAGCACCTCGCGATGCACGACCTTGCCGTCCTGCAACTCCAGGCGCCAGAGGTCCGTCGCCCGCAGCGTGCCGACGATGATGTCGTCCTTCCAGCGCGGGAATTCCCGGCCATGGTAGAACACGAAGCTCGAGATCGCCGGCGACGGCGTGAGATCGAGCACCGGGAACTCGACGTCTTTTTCCTCCAGCGTGATGCCGAGCGCGCGACCTACGTTGACCGGCCGCCCGTCGTAGTTCACGCCGCTGGTGAAGAGCGGCCAGCCGTAGTTGCGCCCGGGCAGCAGGCGGTTGAGTTCATCGCCGCCGCGCGGGCCCATCTCCGTGTTCCACAGCTGCCCGCTGCGCGGGTCGAACTCCAGTCCCTGCACGCTGCGGTGGCCGAAGGTGTAGATCGAGGCCAGGGCGCCCGCGGTCTTCACGAACGGGTTGTCCGGCGGAATGCCACCGTCGTCGCGCACGCGGTGGATCTTGCCGTACGGCAGGGCGAGGTCCTGGATGCCGATGAACTCCAGCGGCGCCTTCATGCCGATGCTGAAGTAGAGGTTTGCGTCCGCGTCGAAGGCGAGGCGCCCGCCGGCGGCAAGATCGCTGGTGTCGGTGTAAGTCTCGCGGTCGGCCTGCCAGATCACCTGCTCGTCCACCCACTGGCCGTCGCGGATGCGGCCGCGCACGATGCGGTTCATCGACACGGGACGACCACTCTTGCGGCTGAGGGCATTGCAGTCGGTGCACCGGTCGGTGTGGTGGATGTAGACCCAGCCGTTTTCCTCGTAGCGCGGATGGATCGCCACATCGAGCATCCAGCCGAGCCCCTGGACCTGGCCGAGGAACTCCCGCTGGTCGTCATAGACGGGTGGCGTGCCGCGGATTGGGGCGGATTTCTCGCCCCTGGCCGAGACGATGCTCAGGCCGCGCATACGCTCGGCGAGCAGGATGCGGCCGTCGGGCAGCAGCGCGATCGAAAACGGCATCGGGTCGAGACCCTCGGCGACCGGTTCGATACGGAAAGCGTGGCGCTCACTCCTGATGCGGCCTTGCGGGATGCTGAGCGCGATGCCGGCGCGCTTGTCGAGGATGGTGGTGCCCTGGCGTTGCTCGGCGACGTACAGGGCAAGGTTCCAGATCTGGCTCTCGCTGAGCGTCTCGGACCAGGCCGGCATGCCTTTATCCGGCGAGCCGCGTGCGATGCTCGCCGCGATCGCCTGCACCGACTCGCCGTAGCGCAGGCCAGCGCCCACCAGCGGCGTGCCGAGCGTGGTGCCGCGCAGGTCCTCGCCATGGCAGGCCCCGCATTGCTCGTTGAACTGCTTGATGAAGAGATCCTTCATCGGGATCTTGCTCAACGCGTCCCAATCGACCTTCGCCGGGTCGAAGCCCTGCGCGCAGAGCGGCACGGGCGGCATGCCCACGAGAACGAGCAGGCCCACGAGGGGCAGCAGGCGGGCGGATGTATGGTGCATCATGCGTGCTTCCTCACTGTCCGCCATCTTAGCCGCGCGCGGGCGTTTTTTCTTTTTTCGACAGACAGTTAAGCGAAGACCACAGAAGATCTTTGCCAAAACAAAACAGCCGCTGCACCGCGTGGCTGCGGCACCTCGCCACAGCCGACGGCCATCAGTAACGTTGCCTGACCATGATCAAGACGTGCCGGCCATATGTTGCTAGTGTCCAGCACGTTGACGGCCTGCGATCGGCGAACCGCCCGGAGGCGGGAACGACTGGTAATTTTGCCCCGCGCACATCGCAACACTGATCGGAACGCAAGCACATGGACATCGAAATCATCATCGGCTGCGACATGCACCCGCAGCAGGTCGCCGAGTTTGCGATCGAGGCCGAACAAGCCGGCGTGCGCGCGCTCTGGCACTCGAACCTGCCGAACGGCTGGGACCCCTTCCTCGGCCTGTCGCAGGCGGCGCTCGCCACCCGCCGTATCAAGCTCGGTGTGCTCGCGCTCAGCCCCTACGAGATGCACCCGGTGCGCATCGCCTACTCGCTCATCAGTCTCAACGAACTTTCGAAGGGCCGCGCCATGATCGGCCTCGGCGGCGGCGGCGCCATGGCGCTTGCCACCACCGATCATGCCATGGGCACGAGCCTCGACTTTTCCAGGATGCGCATCGTGCGCGGCGTGCGCGAAGCCGCCGAGATCATCTGGCGCATGTCGAGCGGCAAGTTCTACTGGGGCTACGAGGGCGAGGTCTTCAGCGTGCGCCAGCCGTTCAAGGTGAGCTACCCGACTGCGCCGCGGCCGAAGATCATCACCTGCTCGATGGGCCCGCAGATGCTGCGCATGGGCGCACGCGTGGCAGACGGCATACAGGTCGGCGACGTCACCGCCGAGCGCCTGCCCGAGGTCATGCAGGACATCCGCACCGGGCTTTCCCGGCGCAAGTACCCCGCCGAGGACTTCCGCATCGGCAACTTCTGGGCCTGGCACATCAAGAAGGACCGCGCGGCCTCCATGCACGAGGCGCGCGTCGGGCTTTTTGCGCGCGCCGAGGTGATTCCGCCCCACATCGGGCTCGACCACCTGCTCGAACCGGACGAAGCGAAACTCGTGCGCGACAACTACCGCAACTTCATGCTTGCCGGCGTCACCGGCACCGGCGACATCAAGGGCGTGCCACCGGATCTCGTGCAGCGGCTGATCGATGCGGTCAGTTCGTCGGGCGACTACGGCGACATCGACCGCGAGGTCGAGCGTTACCGGGAGATGGCGCGCGCCGGGCTCACCGACCTTGCGCTGCGCGTGTTCGACGAGCCCTTCGACGCGCTGCGGGTGATCAGCGAACGGGTGATTCCGGCGTTCCGGTAGGTCGGGTTGCGGCCGTGCACCCGGCGTGCAACCAGGCAACTCCGGCCGCAGCCGAGCCCACCTGGAGGATCGGCCGGGCCACGGGAAGTGAGAACTGAAATCGTTGTCGGCGCGGCAAGATCAGGCCCCTCCGGTCGCTGCGGTCGCTGCGGTCGATCCGCCCGATCTCCCCAGCACCGTAAACCCCGCGCGAATCACCCAGGCTCACCTACGGCCTTGACCACGTCTTTTCGCAGCGCAGGCAGAAGTTCAGCCGCAAACCAAGGGTTGCGGCACAACCACCCGTTGTTTCGTGGGCTTGGGTGCGGCAGGGGATAGAGGCGCGGAGCCCAGCTCCTCCAGGCGCGCACCATGGTCGTGACGTCGGCGGTTCCGCTGCGCAGATGATAGGCATGCGCATGGCGGCCGGTGACCACAGTGAGGCGAACGTTACCCAGCATCGCCAGCAGCTCTGCACGCCATGCCGGCGCACACTCGGGCCGCGGTGGCAGGTCGCCGGAAGGGCCTACGCCCGGGTAGCAGAAGCCCATGGGCAGAATCGCCACCCGCCGGGCGTCGTAGAACGTCTCCGGTTCAAGCCCGAGCCATTCCCGCAACCGTTTTCCGCTTGGATCACTGAAGGGGACGCCCGACTCGTGAGCTCGCCTGCCGGGCGCCTGCCCGGCTACCAGTATTCGGGCATCGGGATGGAACTGCAGGACCGGCCGCGGATTCAGCGGAAGCTGGTGCGCGCACAACCTGCAGTCGCGCACCCGGTCGAGTACTTTACGAACGTTCATTCCGCAGTGCTGACGCCGCCTTGAGCGTCGTGGCCGATCTGGCGTGCGGGCAGGGTGCCCCCCGCCGAAAGGCCCCCCCGGGCAGGGGGGAGGACGGGTCCGATCGGCGGGGAGCGGGATGACCGGCCACTGGCTCAGGCGGCGATACCTTCGGCCGCCAGCGCCAGGCGCACAGCAGGCCGGCTCGCGACGTTTCGCTGGAATTCCTGCAGGGCCGTGAGGCTGGCAAGGTCGAGAGCCACCGCGTGCGCCCAGTTGGTGACCGTGTACAGGTAGGCATCGGCAACGGTGAATTCATTGCCGGTCAGGAACTTCCGCCCTTGCAGTCGTTCGTTCACCCACGTGTACCGTCGGCGAAGCCACTGCCGGAAGGTGTCCTTGACATCAGCCGGCAACTCGCCGCTGAACAACGGCGTGAATCCCTTGTGCAGTTCCGAGGAGATGAAACTCTGCCATTCGAGCACACGGTAGCGCCCCGGCGTGCCGCAGGCAGGTAGCAGGTCCTCGCGGCCGACCTGCTCGCTGATGTACTGAGAGATCACCGCGCCTTCGGTAAGCCGCTCGCCGTCGGCCATCTCCAGCACCGGTACCTGGCCGCGCAGGTTGATAGTGCGGAAATCACTGCCATCGGCGAGCTGGTGGCGGGTGAGGTCCACCGGCTCGAGCTGGAAAGGCAGGCCGGATTCGCGGAGCACGATGTGTGGCGCTAGCGAGCAGGCGCCCGGTGCGTAGTACAGTCTCATGAGCAATCTCCTCATCGGCGCAGAAACGAGGCATGTCGGGGCCGGCGCGCCTGCGCCGGCCCCTCGTTCTCACAGGTCGGTGGCGGCGGTGCGGCGGATCGTCTTCCAGTTGGCCTCGGCCTTGGCAAGCGTGCCGGCCGGATCCTTCTGGAAGGAACGCAGCACATCCTCGCCGAGAAAGACATAGAGCTTTCCGTCATGGATGGCGGCGTAGTGAGGGTTGCCGTCGAACTTCTTGCCGACCGACACGCCGAAGGCGCAGAAACCGCCGTACTGCGGCACGTAGCGGCCTGGTGCGGCCTTGAAGCGGTCGAGGTTCTCCTGGCTGGCAAAATAATAGGTGACGCCGTCGTGGACCGCGGCATAGCTGCCGGTTCCGTCGATGCGGTTGCCGATCTCCAGGAAGGCCACCGGGTCGACTCCGTGCAGCCCGAGAGGCGCACCAAGGTACGTCAGCCCTGGAACGGTGTTGTGCTCGTCGGCGGCCAGAGCGGATCCGGCCGGAAAAATCAGCATTGCCGCTACGGTGGCTGTCAGTGGGATGCGGTTCATACGCGGTATCCTTGTGCTATGTGGTTTAAGTGTCCGGGCCGGCATGCGCCCTCCTCGCTCGCATGGATGCCGGCTGGCTCGTCCTGGTTACAGGTAGCGCCGCAAGTTGCCCGATTCCGGCGACGTGTAACCTCCGCCGTGCCGGCGGCATCTCATGTGAAGCCGCGGGCGATGCGGCCGGCGGAGAACCAGCACATGAGTCCAGTGATTTCATACAAGCATGAACCCCCACCGCGCCAGTTCTGCAGGCGCCACGGGTGACCGGGACAGAGCAGACGCCAACCCTGGCAGCACCCCCGGCGGAGCACCGGATCGCTGCGGATGATGCGTGCTCGGGCAGCGCGCACGGCCCGGGTGACGAGGCGCAGCTGCTCCGGTCTCTTCGTGACGGCGACCGGAGTGCATTCGAGTTTCTGGTGCGCAGCCACGGCAACTACCTGTACAACGCAGCCCGGCGAATCACCGGCGACGACGCCGAGGCCCGCGATGCGGTGCAGGACGCTCTGCTGGCCGCCCTCAGGCACTTCGACGACTTCGAAGGCCGTTCCAGTCTCAGGACCTGGCTGTACAGGTTGGCCGTGAATGCCACGCTGATGCGCATGCGCACCCGGCGACGCCGCCACGAAGTCTCCATCGAGGAGCTCGTCGAGCCCGTGACGGGCATCCGCGAGGAGCCAGAGTGGCACTTCGCCGAGTCTGCCGAGGCGAGCATCGCCCGCAATGAGGTTCGCACCGCTGTGCGAGCCGGCATCGATCAACTGGGGGACAAGTACCGTGAGGTGCTGATCCTCCGCGACATACAGGGCCATGACACCCGGGAAGTTGCGGCACTGCTCGGCGAGACCGAGGCCAACATCAAAGTGCGTCTGCACCGCGCCCGTGCCGCCCTGAAGAAAGCGCTGGAACCACTCTACCGGGAACAGTCCCCATGAAGCTGCGGAAATGGCTCCTGAAACTCGCCTATGCCATGGACAGGACACTGCCAGGACTGATCACCTGCGCTGAAGCCGAGCAATTCATTGACGATTACCTGGATGGGCGGTTGGCTGAGCGGGAACGCACGACGTTCGAGCGGCATATCCGCCTCTGCCCGCCGTGCCAATCCTATCTTGACGCCTATCGGCGCAGCGTAACGCTGACGCGGCTGAGCCCCGACGACGCGTCCGGCGCCATGCCCGAGGAACTCGTGCAGGCGATCCTCGCGGCGCGGGACAAGTCGCAGCACTGACGACTGTCGCGCGCGGCCCCGGGACCGCTGTAACGTCCGTGCCCACGCCGGCATCCACCCCTTGGCAGGCATTTCCGGCCTCCCGGCTGGCGACATCGGCCGCAGGACTGACCAAGGAGTTTCACATGACCCGAATACGCATCCTGACACCCGCCGCGCACGGCGTTTTGGATTATGCCGCTGCGCTGACCCTGGCCCTGCTGCCGCTGCTGCTCGGCTTCAGTGGGCCTGCGCTGTGGGTATCTGCCGCTGGCGCGGCAGGGCTGCTTGCCTACAGCCTCTTGACCGACTACCGGTTCGGTGCTGCCCGGCTAATGTCCTTCCGCGCACACCTCGCAGCAGACCTCACGGCAGCTGTCGCTTTCGCAGCGGCGCCCTTCCTGCTCGGCTGGTCGGGCCAGGTGGCAGCTTATTACTGGATCATGGCCGCCGGCGTCACCGCAGTAGTGGCGCTCACCCGGACGGAGGAACGCGGTGATCTCCGGCAGGCTGATCCCACCTGTTGCAGCGGAGCGCGGCCCACCCTGCCGCGCTGAACGGGTGGTGAGCACCCCAAATACCTCTTCAACGCCACGCCGGGCGCGAGGTACTGGCCCAGCGGCTCGGACGCGATTTCAAACGTGTTTGCGAAAACGTGAAAACGCTCGCCGAGTGCGCGGCCTGGGGAGACCGTGACGACAGCAGCCTGCGCTGCACCTTTGGGTGTGATCGCCGCCGAATTGCCCCTATCGCCGCCCAGGCATTCACCGCCGGCGCGTGCGAGCGCCGGGTGTCTTCCTGACGGCCCTACCCCAACGGCGCAGGAACTCCGTGACGAATGCCGGATAAGCGCCCGGATCGGTCACCAGCGGGGCGAGCGCCATCGCCACGCACAACGCCAGGTGATAGCCCTCGGAGCGCGAGGCAACCGCGCGGGCATAGGCCGGGTGGGCCTCGTTTACCCACACGACCGTGTCGACCAGACGTGCGAGTCCCGGCTCATCGGGTCGCGATTCGTAGTGGATCACCAGTCCGTAGCGGGCCGGGCGGCGGGGGCCCTGACGGGACGCGGCAGGCAGCTCCGCCGCCTGCGGCGAGGGTGGTTTCGATTCTTCGTCCGTCGCTGGTGGGGGCGGTACGGCGGGCGCCATCGGCTGGTCGTCGCGCGTGTCCTGATCGGGCGAAACGGACGCGGTGGCCGGAATGCTTGCCTGCACCCCGCCCCCGGGTGCTCCCATCGGCAGCCGACGCTGTCCGCCGAGGCGTTTTTCCACCAGGGAGGCCAGCATCGGAAACTCGTCGGCCAGGTTGACGAGCACGTCCTCGAGATCGCGTTCCACGGGCCGTGCCGCACGGCGCTGCGCGCGCTCGTCCGGATCCTGCGCATCGCCCCACTCGGTAAGCTGGCGCACCACCGCTTCCTGGATCGCCCGGCGGTATGCCAGATAGATGGAGCCGCGGGATCCCGTGCGGATGAAGTCCCCCTTGTTCAGCGTCAGGCACTCGGCGAGCCCCGGTGCCTCGATCAAGCCGCCGATCCGATCGGCCTGCGCCGGGCTCACCCCAAGCCAGTCCCAGCCGCGTTTGATCACTTTGCCGTAGGTGCTGACCGCGAGCCCGCGCCGGTCCTCCGGGAGCGGCGCGGACTCACGCACGAGCCAGCCCACGGCGGAGGGCTTGCGCCGGCGCGACAGGCGCACCAGCAGATCCGCTCGTTCGGCGGCAAGCTCCGACTCGTGCACCAGCCGCTGTCCATTGACCTCGAAGGCAATGTCATGCCGATACAGTGGCACCAGAATCGCCGCGAGCGCGGGATCGAGGAGTGGCTCGTAATGGCGGCGGATCGCGCTCTCCACAAAGCCGACATCGAGGAGCAGTGAAAGCGGATCGCGCAGGTGCAGCCGGATCGCCGTGCCGCGCTCACCGACCAACCGCGGCGGCGCGGGGAGCCAGTGCCACGGCGCCTTGTGCCGGCCGGTGAGCGACCAGGTGGTGGCGAGGCGGGTGGCGCCCGTTCGGCTCTCCGTCACCACCTCGTGACCGATCAGGAGCCCGAGCTTCACCCCGACGCCAGCGAAGCCGATCCCCTTGCCGCGGGTCTTGGTGCTGGTGGCGAGATCGTGGTAGCGGGCCAGTTCACGCCGACGCATCCCGGAACCGTCGTCCACCACGGTGAGCGTGGCTGCAGCCGTGTCGGCTCTGATCCGGATGCTGCCGGCACCGGAATCGAGTGAATTGGCGATGACCTCGGTGAGAATCGTCTCCTCGATGCTGCCGGGATACGCATCGCGCAGATGCCTGAGGTCGACGCGGGTTTGGCCCATGGGCGTTCGAACGGCTGGTCAGGGCAGCGAATTGGGGGTTACCGCCACGACGGCGAGCAACTTGCCGGGATGCATTGCCATGCGTGTCATACCTACGCCTCGTTGCCTCCTTCATTCCTGGTCGCGGCCGACTCTATCCGACATCCGCGGTAATCAACAATCTCAACCTTGCGGCCATCACCATCCTGCCAGCGGAAGCAGATGCTCCATTGGCCACGGGGCCCTCCCTTCAGGGCCTGCAGGCGATTGCTGGGCGGAGCCATCAGCGCCCTTGCGGCGGGAGGCCTCCGCCGTCGCTCCCACCCTCGTTCGTCAACACTCGCTTTGAGCGGAGACCCCCGCCTCCACGTGGTCGCGCCCATCACAGACCACCAACGTATTTGCCGAACACCACACTGGCCGGCTTAGAGAGTCAACGTTCGTGCAAGGCGGCAGGTAGCGTCGATGGCCAGTCTGCCTCCGACAACGAGGGTGACGATCCTGATGAGTGACCGGGTGCGTGGCAGTGTCCGTCAACTGCGAATCCGCCGTTTGAGTTCCTTCATCACCAGCATCAGATGCAGCGCATCGCTCGGGCTCGGCTCGAAGCCAAAGTGCGCGTAAAACCCGCGCGCCTGCTCATCCTTGGCGTGAACGAGCAGTGCTCGCGCCCCGATGGTCTCGGCCGCGGCAGCGGTTCGCAGGAGGGCATCCTTGAGCAGCGCGGCGCCGAAACCCTGGCCTTGCAGAGCACGGTCCACGGCCAGTCGAGCGAGCAGGATAACCGGGATTGCGTGGCGCGCCTGGCCCTTGCGCACGCGCACCGAGGCCGATTCATGGGTCACTGCACCTGCGGCCAGACTGTAATAACCGCGAACGACGCCGCTGTCAGCGAGCACATAGGTCTGGGCGCTGCTCGACTGCTGGCTCACCCACGCCTGTTGCTTCAGAAAGCGGTTGAGGTCGGCCTGGCCGCAATCGAAACTCTCAACCTCGTGCGCCTGCGTGAGCTTTTCGATCGCGCCGCGTGCGCTCACTCCAGCGCGCTCGGTGTCTTCAGCAGCCGATCAAGACGCGGTTTAGGCGTCGGACGTCGATCCAGCGCCGCCACGAATGCCTCGTAGGCCTTGGCCGAGATCTGGAATTGCTGGCGATCAGCCAGTGTTTCGGCCGCCGCTGTCATGCCACTGTCGAGAATGAAGGCGCTCACCGTCTTGCCCTGCACGCTGGCAGC
>JAKLLP010000320.1 GCA_023150055.1 Gammaproteobacteria bacterium
CCGCCGGCATGGGGCGCGCAATGCCGTAGCCTTGGGCCAGCTTGCAGCCGAGTTGCAGGAGGTAGCAGCCGTGCGCTTCGGTTTCGACGCCTTCGGCGATGACATCCTTGTCGAAGGCGCGGGCGAGGCCCAGCACCCCCTCCAGGATCGCCAGATCGTCGGGGTCGTTCAGCATGTCCCGCACAAAGCTCTGGTCGATCTTCAGTGTCGAGACCGGAAGGTGTTTCAGGTAGGTCAGCGAGGAGTATCCGGTGCCGAAGTCATCCAGCGCGAAGGCGACGCCCATGTTCTGGCACGCCTGTATGGTTTCCGAGACGCGGGAGATCTGCTCGAGGGCGCTGGTTTCGAGCACTTCCAGGGACAGGTCGCCCGCCCGGATGGCCGGATGGCGGTCGATCAGCGTCTGCAGCCGCTCGACGAATGCCACGTCCTGCAACTGCCGCGCGCCGACATTGACGCTGACGGGCAACTCGAGCCCCTCGAGACGCCAGCGCTCGATCTGTGTCAGCGCTGCATCGATGACCCACTCGCCGATGTCGATTGCGAGCATGTGGTCCTCGATCACCGGCAGGAAGGCAGAGGGCGGCAGCACCCCCTTTTCCGGATGCTGCCAGCGGATCAGCGCTTCGGCGCCGATCACCGCGCCAGTCTGCATGTTCACCTTGGGTTGGTAGTACAGGACGAATTCGCGCTGGCTCAGCGCAAGGCGGATGCGCTCCTGGCTCTCGTGGTGAAACCGGATGGTCGCGTCCTGCTCCGCATCGAAGGCGTGATAACGGTTCTTTCCGGCGAGCTTGGCCTGGTACATCGCCTGGTCGGCCTGGCGGATGAGCTGGTCTGCCTCGACGTTGTCCGCCTGTGGGTAGAAGGTCACGCCGAGGCTGGCCGAGACTTGCAGCGTGGCGACGTCGGCCTGCACCGGCAGGGACACCGCCCCGAGCAGGCGCTTGAGCAGCGGCAGGCAGTCCTCCACGCAGGCCAGTTCAGGGAACACCGCGACGAACTCGTCGCCGCCGAAGCGTGACAGGGTGTCGCAATCGCGCAGGACGCTCTTCATGCGCGTCGCCACGTTGAGCAGCAGCAGGTCTCCCATCTCGTGACCGTGCTGGTCATTGACCGCCTTGAAGCCGTCGAGGTCGAGGTAGACCACGCCGAGCAGGTTCCCGCTCCGGCGCATGGCCGCCATGCTGTGCTTGAGGCGATCCGCCAGCAGGGAGCGGTTCGGCAGGCCGGTCAGGGCATCGTAATGGGCCATGCGTTCCAGCTGCTCTTCGTGGCGTTTGGTCGCCGTCACGTCCGAGCTGAGCGCCACGTAGTTCGTCTTTCTCCCCAGCTCGTCGCAGACCGTGCTGATATCGACGGCCGAGGCGTAGATTTCGCCGCTCTTGCGGCGGTTCCAGAGCTCGCCGTGCCAGTGGCCCTTTTCGAGCAACTCGCGCCACAGTGAGCTGTAGATGGCCGGGGGCTGGAGGCCGGACTTCAGTATCCGCGGGTTCTGGCCGAGTGCCTCATCGGGCGTATAGCCGGTGATCCGGCTGAAGCTGTCGTTCACGTCGACGATGATGCCGTCGAAGTCGGTGATGACGATGGCTTCGTGGGCATGGGCGAACACATTGGCGGCCAGCCGCAGCCGGGCCTCGATCTGTTTGCGCTCGGTGATGTCGCGCGCGATCATCGATATGCCGACGATGCTGTCGTCGAGCTCGCGGATGGGCGACAGGGTGACGAAGGCATCGATGAGGCGCCCGTCCTGCCGCCTGAACTGCAGTTCGAACGGGCTGATCGACGCCCCCGTGGATACCGATTCGACCAGGCCGCGGCTCTCGGCCTGGCGTTCGGCCGGGATGATCCGGTACAGGGGGTGGCCGAGCATCTCTTCGGCGGTGTAGCCGAGGATGCGCGTCGCAGATTGATTCCAGCTGCTTATCCGGTCGTCGAGGCTGAGGCTGATGATGGCATCCGCGGTCGACTCGACGATGAAGGCCTTCAACCTGCGGTCGTGCTGCGCGAGACGCTCGGCTTCGTCCCGCAGGCGTTGCTGTTCGAGCACCGCACGCATCGCCGCATGGGTCCGGATGGCCGTATAGACCGATACGAAGATCCTGTCGGTGCTCAGCTCGGACTTCAGCCGGAAGCCGTTGATCTCGTAATCGACCACCACATCATGCGGCGGGGCGTACCCCGGCTGCCCGGTGATCAGCAGGATCTGGACCAGCCGGTTACGCAATTCGTGGCGCACATGCCGCACCAGGGACAGGCCGGCATCGCTGGATTCCATCACGACATCGAGCAGCACCACGGCCACGTCGGGGTGCGCCTGCAGCAGGGCCCTGGCTTCCTGGGATGAGTTTGCATCCAGCAACTGAACCGGGCGGCCCTCGAAAGCCATTCCATCGAGCGCAAGATGCAGTACGGCGTGGATGTCTACTTCGTCATCGACCAGCAGGACCTTCCAGGGCCGCTTGTCCTCCGCGGCCTCTCCGTTCCCTGCCTGGACCGGTTCCGGGCAAAAGAGCGACGAGAACTCCTGCTCCGCATTCGATGCGCTCATGGGGATACCGCAATCAGGAGAGAAGCCTCGTGCCCGCCCATCGGCAGGCACCCTCGGGGGCTCGAACTGCCGTTGCCAGGCTCGCGGGAGAGGTCCATGGGAAGTCCTGCACCTTTCTGAATGGCTATGTCACCGTTGCCTGTGGAACCGGACTCTCAATGAGCTGTCTGTATGTACAGCAAAAACAGAGTCTGGAGGCTTGCGATGAAAGCGCTTGATTTCCAACGTCTCCTGAACGCCTTGAAGCGACTGTCGCATTGGCAGCGCGACCGGCTTGTTCAGATTTTGAGTCAGCCGGGTGACGGCCATGCGGCGGCGCGGATTCAGGCCTGTTTCGACGCTGCGCCGAAGTGCCCTCACTGCGCGCACACCCGACTTCATCGCCACGGGCAGGCGGACGGGCTTCAGCGCTATCGGTGCTGCGCCTGCGGCAAGACCTTCAATGCCCTGACAGGGACTCCGCTGGCGCGGCTTCGGCACAAGGTGAAATGGCTGGATTTTCTTCAGGCGATGCAGGCCTCACTGACCGTTCGCCAGAGCGCCCGGGACGTCGGCGTTCATCGCAATACCAGCTTTCGCTGGCGCCACCGTTTTCTGGCCTGGAGTAAGAACGACCGGCCCGAACACCTGCATGGCATCACCGAGGCGGACGAGACCTACTTCCTCGAATCCAGCAAGGGCGCACGCACGCTTGAGCGCCCCGCCCGCAAGCGGGGTGGCGCGGCCAC
>JAKLLP010000321.1 GCA_023150055.1 Gammaproteobacteria bacterium
CTCAGGGAGGTGGAGCCTTCGCTGCCCAAGGGCGTCAAGATCGTCACGGCCTACGATCGCAGCGATCTCATCCGCGAGTCGGTGCGCACGGCGAGCGTGAACCTCATCGAGGAGCTGATCGTGGTCGGTGTCCTGATCATCGGCTTCCTGCTGCATCTTCGGTCTGCCCTGGTTCCGATCATCACGCTGCCCCTGGCGGTTCTGATCGCCTTCATCCCGATGTACTTTCTTGACGTGGGCATGAACATCATGTCCATCGGAGGCATCATCGTCGCCATCGGCGACATGGTGGATGCCGCGATCATCATGGTGGACAACGCGCACAAGCGCCTGGCGGAGTGGGAGCGGGATGGCCGGGTAGGTGACCGCAACCAGGTGCTGATCGACTCGGCCAAAGAGGTCGGCCCGGCGATCTTCGCCTCGCTGCTGGTGATCGCGGTGGCATTCATGCCGGTTTTCACGCTCGAGGCGCAGGAAGGGCGCCTGTTCACGCCGCTGGCCCTGACGAAGAACCTTGCCATCGCCATGAGCGCCCTGCTGGCGATCACCCTGATCCCGGCCCTCCTGACGTTGTTGATCCACGGGCGCATCAGGTCGGAAGAGGACCACCCGGTCACGCGGCTGCTTCAGCGCCTGTATAGCTACCCCTTGCGATTGGCGCTGAATCATCGGGCTGCGGTCGTGATCATCGCGGTCCTGTTGACGGCGACCGTCATACCGGCTTTCCAGCGGATGGGCTCCGAGTTCATGCCGCCCCTGTACGAGGGGACCCTGCTGTACATGCCGGTTACGCAGCCTGGGCTGTCGGTCACGGAGGCCGGCATGCTGCTGCAGCAGATGGATCAGAAGCTGAAGTCATTTCCGGAAGTGGAGCGGGTCTTCGGCAAGGCGGGACGCGCCGAGACCTCTACCGACTCGGCACCGTTCTCGATGATGGAAGTGGTGGTGGAACTCAAGCCGAAGGACCTGTGGCGTCCTGGTATCACCTACGAGGGACTCATCGATGAGATGGACAAGGCATTGCAGTTCCCCGGTGTCGCCAATGCCTGGACGATGCCCATCAAGGCGCGCATCGACATGCTCACCACCGGCGTGCGCACGCCAGTGGGGATAAAGATTTTCGGTCCCGACCTGAAGACGATCGAATCCATTGGCCAGCAGATCGAGATGGCGGCGGGCCCGGTGCCGGGTACCCGGAGCGTGTTTGCCGAAAAAGTGGCAGGTGGCTTCTTCCTCGATTTCATTATCAAGCGGGATCAAATCGCGCGCTACGGGCTTACGGTGATGGAGGTGGGCCGCATCATCGAATCCGCCATCGGCGGGGAGAGCATCGCCACCACCATCGAAGGCCGCGAGCGCTACCCGATCAACGTGCGTTACCTGCGGGAACTTCGTGACAATCCTGATGAGCTCGAGCGCGTGCTGGTGGCGACTCCCAGCGGCGCGCAGGTCCCGCTTGGCCAGCTCGCCGACCTGGAACTCGTCAGCGGCCCGGCCATGATTCGCGACGAGGGAGGCATGCTGGCCGGCTACGTTTATGTGGACATGACCGGACGCGATGTGGGTGGATATGTGGAGGACCTCAAGCGTGCTGTGGCGGAAAAGGTGAAACTGCCGACTGGCTACACGATCACCTGGTCCGGGCAGTATGAATTCATGGAGCGGGTTGCCAAGCGACTGCAGATATTCATTCCCCTGACGCTGGCGATCATCTTCGTATTGTTTTACTTCACGTTTCGCTCGATCGCCCAGACCCTGATGGTCATGCTGGGCGTGCCCCTGTCACTCGTCGGGGGAGTGTGGCTCATGGTGTTTCTCGGCTACAATATGAGCATCGCCGTGTGGGTTGGCATCATCGCGCTCGCTGGTGTTGCTGCCGAGACCAGCGCCGTGATGCTGGCCTACCTCGACGAGGCGTGTAAGCGCCGCAAGGCGGCCGGACGGCTTGCCTCGCTGCAAGATCTGCTGGATGCAGTCCACGAGGGTGCGCTCGAGCGGGTCCGCCCGATGGCGATGGCCGGGCTTGCCAATGTTCTCGGACTGCTTCCTGTCATGTGGGCCTCCGGCACAGGGGCTGACGTGATGAAACGGCTCGCGGCTCCGATGGTCGGCGGCGTATTCTCAGCAATGTTGCTGACGCTGCTGGTAATACCTTCTGTTTACGTCATCTGGCGATGGCAGGTCGATGTCCGGCATGCGGCATTACGCGCCGATGGACCGGTATAATCTGCCATCGATGGCTAGCGTGGATATCAGTCAATTGAGGAGATCATCATGAATCGAAGGAATCTCAGCATCGCTGCTATTGGAACTGTCGCTGTGCTGGCTGCGGCAACGCTTGGGGTGACGTCTTTGTCGTCAGCCGCAGAAACCGAAATGACGGTGCCCAGCACGGCTGCGGAACACACTGCGGAAGCGGCAAAGTACGACCAGGAGGCCCGCGATCTTGATGCAAAGGCAGCGAAGCACACCAGCTTGGCCGGCCAGTACAAAACACGCGGTAGTGGCGGCAGCAAGCAGGCGACTACTCTGGCAAGTCTCGCCAATCACTGCGAGCGGATCGCAAAGGCTTACCGCAGAGCGGCGACCGAAGCACGCGAGATGGCAAAGATGCACCGGGAGATGGCTGCAGCGGGCTGAGACGTTTCACGGCAATTGCGCGTGTCGACGGAGCCGTTCGCTCCGATCGAGCCTCGGCGGCCCGACCAGGGTGATTCCCGGCACGTGCCCGCGTTGCGCTTTCGCTGGCCGACTCCCGCGTACGATATGGTGGTTCGCGCGACCACTCGGGAGCGTCCATTCCATTAATTCGGCATTGTCGTCATTCGGCTGCCTCCGCATTCACCCAATCTGAACGCTCATGCAGAGCGCTTTGTGCGCTCGATCAAAGAAGAACCTGATTACCCATGAGGCTCAGCCCGTGAGCCAGTGGGGGTAGCAAACTGGCATCGCTTGATTTCACAAGGAGATAGGCGATGCCGAGGAACGCAGTTCAATTTCAACGGGGCATTAGTTTGCGCGAATTCATGGCGCAGTATGGAAGCGAAGAACAGTGCGAGCGGGCTCTGTTTGCCTGGCGCTGGCCCGTACTGTTCGAAAACTCAATCAACCTGAAAAGCCACCATTGACGGCCGTATCGGCGACGGCGAATCACGTTTCACCGAATACATGGCACCTCTCGGAGTTGCATTGGGTGCGCTGGTGTCGCTATGCGCCACGACAACTCGAGGCTGATCAAAGGAACCGCCGGATCAGTCAGTAA
>JAKLLP010000322.1 GCA_023150055.1 Gammaproteobacteria bacterium
CATTCCCAGCGTCTCCATCGATACCAGCGTGACCCCGGCGCGCCCGAGAATGGCCTTGACCTGGGGCGCATCCGAACCGGCATCCTGCGTGACCAGGGTTCCCGGGAATTCCGGCCGGGTGGTGTCCTTGATGCGCAGCGGAATGCCATGGCGCCGTACCGGGGCGATGCAGCGCGGGTGAAGCACGGAGCCGCCAGTGGAAGCGATTTCCTGAGCCTCCGCATAGCTGAGCGTGCGCAGCAGTCGCGCCCCGTCCACTACACGAGGATTAGCGCTGAATATTCCAGGCACGTCCGTCCAGATCTCCAGGCCCGCCGCCTGGAGCTTGGCGGCGAAGTAGGCCCCGGAGGTGTCGGATCCGCCCCGACCGAGTATTACCGTGTCGCCAGCCGAGTTGCTCGCAATGAACCCCTGGGTGACGACGACCCCATCGACCTCACGACAGCGTTCCTGCAATGCCGCGTCGGCTTCGAAGTCGCAGCTTGCGTTGAGGAACCGCACGCGGTCGTTGGCGTTGGGCGGATCGATGCTGCGCATCAGAAGCCGCGCGTCCAGCCACTGTGCAGCGAGCCCCTGCCGACGCAGAAATGCGGCGCCGAGCGTGGTCGCCATGAGTTCGCCGAAGGCCATTGCCCTGGCGTGCACGCGGCTGCTCACCTCGCCAATCAGGTGAATACCTGAAAGCAACCGCTCGAGCTCCTGCAGCTGCTCACCCACCAGCGCCGCGCCATCGAGCTGCATGTCACGTGCCAGTTCGAGGTGCGCCGCCGCAATGCCGGCAAGCCCTTCCCGGTACGCCCCCGAGATCGCGTCATCGAGTACCGCCTGGATACGGTTGGAGACACCCGCCAGGGCGGAGTGCACGACAACAGGACGATAACCGGCGGCAAGCCGCTCGACGAGCAACTCGCCGATGATCTTCCAGTTAGCGCTCGTCGAGACGCTGGTGCCGCCAAATTTCAGCACGAGCCACGGACGATCCCCTCGGTCGGAACACTGGCAAACCGGAAAGCTGTCGGCGTCGAGCGTTGTCATTACGTTGTGTCCTGCTCAGGGGGGTATCGGCTCCGCACCCGTCTCCCTCACGAAAAAGCCCGCAGCGGGGCAGCCGTTGCGGGCTGGTCAGGATCCGTGGCCTCGCTGGTCGTCAGTCCGGTAGCGGTCAGCCTCTGGTCGAGCCGACCGTACGGCGTTGCGCCTCAGTTTCCCGCCACACGCGAGGGCGCCAGTAAAAAGGATGCCGTCCTGCCGGTCAAGGCGAGTCCATGCCTGTCGTCACCGCCCCTAGGGAAGCCGAACTGACGAGCCGGGCATACTTGGACAGCACGCCACGAGGCGGGGCCTCGGACGGCGGCTGCCACGCGGTCCGGCGCTGCGCCAGGGTCTGTGCCGCGACCCCGAGCGTCATAGTCCGCGCGCTCGCGTCGATGATGATGGGATCACCATCCTCGACGAGGGCAATCGGGCCACCATTGGCGGCTTCCGGCGTCACATGCCCCACGACGAAACCGTGGCTGCCGCCCGAAAAACGGCCATCCGTGATGAGCGCCACCTTGTCGCCGAGGCCGCGACCCATGATCGCAGAGGTCGGGCTCAGCATTTCACGCATCCCCGGGCCGCCCCGGGGCCCCTCGTACCGGATCACGACCACGTCGCCGGCCACCACTTTGCCGCCGAGGATCGCCTGCTGGGCTTCCTCTTCGGAGCCGAAGACACGCGCCACGCCTTTGAAAGCAAGCCCCTCCTTGCCGGTAATCTTGGCCACAGCGCCTTCCGGCGCGAGGTTCCCGTACAGCACGACCAGGTGGCTGTCTTTCTTGATCGGGTCGTCGAAGGAACGAATGATGTCCTGCCCGGCCGGATAGGCCGCCACCGGGGCGAGGTTTTCCGCGAGGGTTTTGCCGGTGACCGTCAGGCACTTGCCGTGCAACAGACCGGCATCGAGCAGCATCTTCATAAGGGGCTGAATCCCGCCGATGGCGATCAACTCCGACATCGCATAGCGGCCGCTCGGGCGCAGATCGGCGAGCACGGGCACCCGCGCCCCGATGCGGGTGAAGTCATCCAGGGACAATGGCACCCGCGCCTCGTGCGCCATCGCGATGAGGTGGAGCACGGCATTGGTCGAGCCGCCGAGAGCAATCACCGCCGTAATGGCGTTTTCAAACGCCTCCCGGCACAGGATGTCCGACGGCCGGATACCCCTGCGGAGCAACTCGACGACGGCGGCCCCTGCCCGACGGCAGTCCTGGTGCTTGCTGTCCGATATGGCATCCTGTGCGGAACTGTCCGGCAACGACAGCCCCAGCGCCTCGATCGCCGAGGCCATGGTGTTCGCCGTGTACATTCCGCCGCAGGAACCCGGGCCGGGGATGGCTGTCCGTTCCACTTCCAGCAGCTGCGCGTTCGTCAGGCGTCCGCTCGCTACGCCACCGACGGCCTCGAAAACCGAGACGATATCGCGTCGTTCCGCACCCGGGCGAATCGTGCCGCCGTACACGAAAACCGACGGACGATTCAGCCGCGCCATGGCCATCACACAGGCGGGCATGTTCTTGTCGCAGCCGCCGATCGCAACGAACCCGTCGAATCCCTCCGCCCCCACGACCGTTTCTATGGAATCCGCGATGACCTCGCGCGACACGAGCGAGTAGCGCATCCCCGGCGTGCCCATGGATATGCCATCGGAAACGGTGATGGTATTGAAAATAACCGCCTTGCCACCGGCCTGATCCACACCGGCTGCCGCCTCCCGCGCCAGTTGGTCGATATGCATGTTGCAGGGGGTGACCATGCTCCACGTCGATGCGATGCCGACCTGGCTCCGGGCGAAGTCCGCTTCGGAAAAACCCACCGCCCGGAGCATGGCGCGGCTCGGGGCCTGCGAGAGACCATCGACCACCCTGCCCGAATAGCGGCGCGCACTGTCGCCCGGCTTAGAACCCTCTTTCGTCATGAGATCACCCTGCTTTTCGATTGACGTTCACTATCGCGAATATCGCCACATAAGCGGCGCGGCCCGCGCAGTTTAAGCTGCCTCGTCCTGTCACTGAAGTTCAGTCACCGAGTAATTTCCCGGGGTTCATGATGCCCGCAGGATCGAGTGCGTGCTTGATGGCACGCATCAGGTCCAGTTCGACCCCCCCACGCAGGCGTCTCAGTTCAGGAACCTTCAGGAGCCCAATCCCGTGTTCTGCGCTGAAGCTGCCGCCGAGCCTGTCAGCCACCAGATTGACCTCCCCGCAGACCGTCTCCCACAT
>JAKLLP010000323.1 GCA_023150055.1 Gammaproteobacteria bacterium
CGCCTGCAGAGGGCCGCCACCAGTGCGCTCGAGACGGCGCTCTACGAGTATGACCGGCGGCACGGCTACCGCGGACCGCTCAAGCGCGACGCGCTGTCGGTCATCACCACCGAGCCAGGACCGGCCCGCGACCAGGCGCTGGCGGCCCTGCTCGCACCCTACCCGGGAGACGCGGATCTGCTGCCGGCGGTGGTGCTCGCCCTTGCGGCCGACAACTCGGCCGAGTTCTTCGTGCGGGGCCTGGGTCGGCTTACCGTGCCCTGGGACGGCCTGCGCTGGCGGCGATACCTCGGGGACGACAGCCTCGGCCCGGCCCCGCAGTCGGTCTCCGAGGTCCTGGCGACAGGCGATGTCGTGCACCTCCTGCGAACCACCAACCGCGGCTGGCTGCTCGCCCAGGTACCCCAGGTACAGGGCGCGTTTGTGGCGCTCGACCCGAAGGACGGGGGTACCGTAGCGCTGGCCGGCGGGTACGATTTTTTCGAGAGCCGTTACAACCGGGCCGTGCAGGCGAAACGCCAGCCGGGGTCCTCGTTCAAGCCCTTCATCTACTCTGCCGGCCTCGAGCATGGCTTTTCGGTGGCGACCCTCATCAACGACGCCCCGCTCGTTTTTGGCGACAGCGAGCTCGAGGACGTGTGGCGCCCGGAAAACTATTCGCGTGAGTTCCGCGGCCCGACCCGGATGCGAGAGGCGCTCATTCGGTCACTGAATCTCGTCTCCGTACGCATCCTGATGGGTACGGGCATCGACCAGGCCATCCGTCACATCAAGGCATTCGGCTTTGACGACGTGGCCCTGCCGCGCAATCTCTCCCTCGCCCTCGGCAGCGGTGGCGTCGCCCCCTGGGACATCGCCGCAGGCTATGCGGTGTTTGCCAACGGCGGCCGGCGTATCGAGCACTACGTGCTCGATCGCGTCTACGATGCCGCCGGAGAGCTGGTGTACGAGGCGCGGCCACGGCAGACCTGCGACATTTGCGAGCCGGTCCCGGAGGCGGCCCCTGCGGACACCGGCCCCGCCGCGACCTTCGCCGTGGAACCCGGGCGCCTGCGCACCGCCGTACCACTGCCCGGCATGGAGGGCGCAGCGAGCGACGACGCTACCGACGACGAGGTGCCGATCTACAGCACGACCGAGGAGATGATGACGCACGGCGCGCAGTGGCGCCCCACGCTCGCCGAAACGCCGCGCATGTACCAGGACCTGCGCGTCGCGCCGCGCGTCATCAGCCCCGAGAACGCCTTTCTCGTCTACGACATGATGCGAGACGTCATCCGCCGCGGGACGGGCCGACGCGCCCGCGAACTCGGCCGCAGCGACATCGCCGGCAAGACCGGCACCTCCAACGACCGCCGTGACGCCTGGTTCAGCGGCTTCAACGGCGCGCTCGTCGCCACCGCCTGGGTCGGCTTCGACCAGGAACGCTCGCTCGGCGCCGGCGAGGAGGGCGGGCGAACCGCCTTGCCGATGTGGAAATATTTCATGGCCGAAGCGCTGCGCGGCACACCGGAGGCGAGCGTCACTCAGCCGACGACGCTCATCACTGCGCGGATTTCCCCGGTGACCGGGCAGCTCGCTGCCGCGGGGGACAGAAGCGCGGTTTTCGAGTTCTTCCGCCCCGCCGATCTCGACGCCCTCGGACCGGGCATCCCGCCGCCTGGCGCCCCCGACAACCCGGCCATGCAGGCCGATTACGGCACTGATATCTTCTGATCCGTGCCACGACGCAAGCCTTCACGCCCCGACCACCGCCGCGCCGCCATCGCGCAGGAAGCAGCCCGGATCATCCAGGAACACGGGTTGACGAACTTCCGCAGCGCAAAGGAAAAAGCGGGTGTGCGGCTCGGACTCGAGGACCGCGGCGCACTGCCGAGCAACCTCGAGATCGATTCGGCGATCGCCGAGCACAACCGCATCTTCCGCGCCGATGACCACGACGAGTTGCTGCGCGCGCAGCGCCGCGTGGCCGTGGAGGTCATGCGTGGACTGGAAGAGTTCTCCCCGCGCCTGGTTGGCACAGTGCTCACCGGCAACACCAGCGACTACAGCGTGATCGAGTTCCACGCGTTCAGCGATGCGGCCGAGGCCGTCGGGGCGGCCCTCGATCGCCTCGGGCTGGCGAACCGGCCGTTCGAACAACGCTTGCGCCTGCGGCGGGACCGCAGCGAGCCCTTCCCGGGCTACCGCTTCGCCTGTGAGGGCTTCGATTGCGCCGTGACCGTGTTCCCCGAGCGCGGCCGCGGCAACGCCCCGCTGTCCGCGGTCAACGGCAGGCCCATGCGCCGGGCAACGGCAAAAGACGTGGAGACGCTGCTCAGCGCCGAGGGCGACGGCGATAGCTGAGCCTCAGCGCCTGTCGATATCGACGTAGTCGCGCTGCGCCGGTCCCGTGTAAAGCTGACGCGGGCGCCCGATGCGGCCTTCGGCATCGGTGATCATCTCGCGCCAGTGCGCGCACCAGCCGACCGCACGGCCGATGGCGAACATCACGGTGAACATCGACGTGGGGATCCCCAGCGCCTTGTAGATGATGCCCGAGTAAAAGTCGACGTTGGGATAGAGCTTCTTCTCGATGAAGTACTCGTCCTTGAGGGCGATTTCTTCGAGGCGCATCGCCACCTCGAGCATCGGGTCCGACTTGCCGAGCTGCTTGAGCACTTTGTGGGTCATGGTCCGGATGATCTTCGCGCGCGGATCGTAGTTCTTGTACACGCGATGCCCGAAGCCCATCAGCCGGAACGGATCGTTCTTGTCCTTGGCGCGGGCGATGAACTTCGTGATGTTCTCCGGCGTGCCGATCTCCTCGAGCATCTCCAGGACGGCCTCGTTGGCGCCGCCATGGGCGGGACCCCACAGTGCCGAGATGCCCGCAGCGATCGCCGAATAGGGATTCGCCTGCGAACTGCCGGCGAGGCGC
Organism: Gammaproteobacteria bacterium; assembly: GCA_023150055.1. Classification (GTDB taxonomy): domain Bacteria; phylum Pseudomonadota; class Gammaproteobacteria; order Steroidobacterales; genus QUBU01. The sequence continues at coordinate 2,921 of JAKLLP010000323.1, forward strand.
ACCGTGGAGGTGCTGCAGTTCTGCTCATGGTCGGCGTGAAGGATGAACAGCAGATCGAGCGCCTGCGCCGCCACAGGGTCGACGGCATACTCTGCCGCCGGCACCGAGAAGAACATGTGCAGCAGGTTTGAGCTGTAATCGAGATCGTTGCGCGGATAGGAAAACGGTTGCCCCACCGTGTGCTTGTAGGCGGCCGCGGCAATGGTCGGCAGCTTGGCGATGATGCGGTGGGCGAAGATGTCCCGGTGGCGGGGATCCAAGATGTTCGTCGTATCGTGATAGAACGCCGACATCGAACCCACCACCCCGGCCACCATGGCCATGGGAT
>JAKLLP010000324.1 GCA_023150055.1 Gammaproteobacteria bacterium
CCGGAAGCGCTGGCCGACTTCGACGGCGATCCCACGAGCTACGAAGAGATGTCGAAGATGGCTCGCTCGGGACGCCAGTGGAGTGGCGTACTGCGCTCGCGCAACGTGCTCGACCGCGAGCTGGAAGAAGAAGTCACGGTCTCCCCGATCCGCAATCGCCACGGCAACCTGACCCACTTCGTCGTCGTCAAACGCGACATCACCGAGAAACGCGAACTCGAGAACCAGCTGGCCCGGGCGCAGAGGCTCGAATCCGTCGGGCAGCTCGCTGCCGGCATCGCCCGGGAGATCGACACGCCTGCGCAAAGCATCGGTGAGCGTCTGCATCGACTGGACGGCGCGTTCGGCGCCATCGACCAGCTCGCGAGCGAGCTTCGCGGGTTGTCGGCACAGTCGGCGCCCGTTGCGCCGGCGGCGTTGCGTGAGCTGCTGAGCAAGGCGCAGCTCGATTCGATCGCCCACGAGGCCCGTGCTGCAATCACGCAGTCACGCGACGACATCGGGGACATCGAGGGCATGCTGGCCGCGATGCAGGACTTCTCCCACCCGGGGCAGGAGATGACCGCGGTGGACCTCAACCGATCGGTGCAGTCCACGATCATCGTCGCCGCGCACGAGTGGCGACGCGTGGCCGAAATACGCACCGAACTGGCGCCCGACCTGCCCCTGGTGCACTGCATTCCGAGCGACGTGAACCAGGCCATGCTGACCCTGGTGGTCAACGCGGCCCATTCCATTGCCGAGGCCGCGAGCGACGGCTCACGTGACAAGGGCACCATCACGATTGCGACCGCACTGGTGGGCGACTCGGCCGAGATCCGCATCAGCGACACCGGCGCCGGGATCACGCCGGAGGCCCGCGCGAAACTCTTCGATCCGGCCGCCAAACCCCAGGGGACCGGGCGCAACACGCACGAGGGACTCGCCTTCCTCCACGATATCGTCGTCGACCGCCACGGCGGCAGCATCGCCCTCGAATCCGCCGCCGGAGCGGGTTCGACCTTCATCATCAGAATTCCCGTCAAACCGCCGGGAAGGTCACTGAAGCGCGACTACCGGGCCGCCTGAGGCGCCCCTCGCCTGTTCAAAAGCGCATCGCGGCCGGATAATGGGCAGGTTGTCGTTGTCTGCCGCCCCGGGGAGGGTCTCCTTGATGAAAGCGATCTGGCGGTCCGTCGTCGTGACGGTTGCTGTGGCACTGGTTTCCGCCTGTTCCAATCCGGAGGCCGACTGGCAGCAGGCCGAGGCAGAGAACACCGAGGCGGCCTACCAGGCATTCCTCGATCAACATCCCGACGGGGAGTGGGCGCAGCGGGCACAGGCGGAACTGGACGCCATCAAGGATCAGCGCGAGTGGGCGGCAGCCCAGACGCTCGACACGATCGAGGCCTATAACAACTACCTGCTCGCCCATCCGACCGGCCGGCACATGGGCGAGGCGCGCCAGCGCATCGCCGAACTGGAAACGGAGGCCTCGTGGCAGGCCGCAGCTGCAGCCGGCACGAAAGAAGCCCTGGAGGATTTCCTGCTGCGTTACGCCGATGCGCCCCAGGCCGAGCAGGCCCGCAACCAGCTCGCCGCCTTGTCTGCGCCGGCACCGGCACCGGCTCCCAAGTCTGCGCCAAAGCCGGCCACCAAGACCGCGCCGCAAAAACCGCTCGCATTACCGAAGGGCAATTTCATGGTCCAGCTCGGCGCCTTCAGCACTCTCGCCAAGGCCGAGAGCGAAAAGGCGCGCATGGAAAAGCGCCATCACGCACTGCTCGGCTCGCTCGTGGTGCAGAAGCCGTCCGGCAACGACACGGTTTACCGCATCCGCAGCTCCGCGATGGCCGAATCGGCGGCACGCTCCGCCTGCCAGCGCCTGAAGGCGGCCGGCCAGGACTGTGTGGTGGTGCGCCGCTGACCGGGCCATTTCGGCCACCGTCGCCGAGCGCCACATGACCGATACAGGCAAAGATCTCGCCGACCTGCGGCGCGATTACTCGAGCCGGCCGCTGCGCGGCGCGGACCTCGACAGCGATCCCGTGCGGCAGTTCGACCGCTGGTTCCAGGATGCGCTGCGGGCGCAGGTCCTGGAACCGAACGCCATGAGTGTCGCGACCGTCGACGCCGACGGGCAACCCTCCTCGCGCACCGTCCTGCTGAAGTTCTACGACCCGAACGGTTTCGTGTTCTACACCAACCTCGGCAGCCGCAAGGCGCGCGAGATCGGCGCGAATCCCAGGGTAGCCCTCCTGTTCTTCTGGCCGGAACTCCACCGCCAGGTGAAGATTCGCGGTAGCGCCGCGCGGGTGACCGCCGCGGAGAGCCTCGGGTATTTCTCCCGCCGGCCACGCGACAGCCAGCTCGGCGCCTGGGTCTCCAGCCAGAGCCAGCCGATATCCTCACGCGCGATGCTGGAACAGAAATTCGCAGAGATACGCGAGAAATTCGCTGCTGGAGAAGTGCCGCTGCCCTCGTTCTGGGGTGGGTTCCGCGTCGCGCCGGCGGCGATCGAGTTCTGGCAGGGGCAGCCCAATCGCCTCCACGACCGTTTCCTCTACACGCGGGCAGGAGACGGCTGGCAGAGCCAGCGGCTGGCGCCCTGAGGGAAAAAAGGGGACACTCGCCCATCATGGTGCCCTCGCCGACGCACCGGGAGGCCTGATCCCATGTTCATCAATTTCTGGTACGCCGCGGCCCGCAGCAGCGAACTCGCCAACGAGCCGTTCCGCCGACGCATGCTCGGACAGGACTTCGTGCTGTTTCGCGACACGCAGGGCGTGGCGCGCTGCCTGTCGGACACCTGCTCGCACCGTGGCGGCTCGCTCGGCCACGGCAAGATTCGAGGTGACTGCGTGCAGTGCCCCTATCATGGCTGGCAGTTCGACGGCGACGGTGTCTGCACGCGCATACCCTCCCTCGGCGGCAAGGCGAATATCCCGGCCCGCACCCGCATCGACGCCTACCCCACGGTGGAGCGCTACGGTCTGGTCTTCGCCTTCCTCGGGGATCTTCCAGAGGCGCAGCGCCCACCGATAATGCCGATCCCCGAATATGGACCGGACGGCCCGCGGGAGGGGTGGGCCGCGACCATTCAGTACTTCGAGTGGGACATCGACTACCAGCGCTCCATCGAGAACGGCATCGACCCGGCCCACAACGAATTCGTGCACGATACCCACGGTTTTTCCTATCAGAACGAAGACACTTACCAGATCGCGCCGCTCACCATCATCGAGTCGGAGTGGGGCAACGGCTTCTTC
>JAKLLP010000325.1 GCA_023150055.1 Gammaproteobacteria bacterium
GCGCCAGCCTGCACGACGCCCATTGCTTCGATCACCGATATCACCGGCATGGAGATCAACGACACGGGCACGCAAGTTATCGTCTCTTGGCCACCGATCCCCTGTCAGCCGGTGGTATACAAGGTAACGCGGTCCGCAGACCGTGGTGGGCGGATCGAACAGATCGAGCTTGCGACGCCGATTGCAGTCACCAGCCTCGCCACGCGAACGACGTCGATGCGGGCTGTCGATCAACCGGTATCGACGGGACTGTTCCAGGCCAACTACCAGGTGGAGGCGACCCTGCCGGACGGGCGTGCCGTCAGCTCCGCGTGGAGAATGTGGATCGCCGGAGGGTCATCCGGTGCCATGACCGAGACGACCTCGAGCGGCCCCAGACTGCAGGTAGACGGTGAGCCTGGCACGACGCCGCGTCCGCCCGGGCTCGCCGACAGTCTCGCTCAGGCGAGCCCGCAGCTCTGGGACCTCTGGCTCGCTCCGGCCGGAGGCGCGGCACTGGTGTACTGGCGCGGCGTCCTCGCGGCGACGGACTGCATCGTGACCTGGAGCGACCCTCGTCCGGGTGGCCGTGCTTTCCGCTTTCCGGTTTCCTGCGGCAACAAGGTCTCTGATGCCGGCTCTGAAGGCTTCTGGGCCGGCAATCTGCCGGTCACCGACGCAACCTCGCTTGTGCTGCGGGTGGAGGCCCGGTTTGCCGATGGTACCTTGCGCTTTGCCGAGGAAACGGTGACCGCAGATCAACCGCCGTTTTACCGCTTCCTGCTCAGCCGGCCCTCCGCGACTGAACTCCGGGCATGTGCCGGCCTACCACGCTCCATATGGGATCAGCGACTGGTCTTCAAATTCAACTCGGCAGGTGGAGTCGACCAGCAGGAATCGGACTATTGGCTTTTTGGTGTTTCCGGCAGCTTGGCAAACGACCCCGTCAAATATCCGATGAAGGCGTGGTGGCCCCATCACAGGATCTGGGGTACGGGTTTGCCGGCTGAAGGCAAGCGGTTGTCGTTTTCCGTAGAGGACGTGTTCAGCACCAACGGCGCTGCGTGGTGCCTCACGTGGAGCTACCCATACCGTATCGACGAGAAGATCACGCTGGCAAGCGCGCCGACCGACTCGAGCGGTGTGCCGACAGTGCCCTTTACCCGTCGCTGGGTCACCGAGTGGGTCATTCTGGAGCCGACGGAGGATGATCTGACTGACATCCGACCCGTGTCGTCCAGCTATTCGGGGGCCGGCTTGCCATAGTCCTTGGGGGAGAGTCCCGATGAAGTCGAAGATCCTGTTCCTGCCGATAATCCTGGCGGCCATGCCTGGGTGGGTCCTTTCGGCACCCACCGGCACCGGCTCGCCGCAGGCGCCTGCCGTCGACAGCGCCTGCCTGAACCACGACTTCACGCAGATGCAGGCGCTGCTGCGCACGGCACAGCAGGCGATCGACAAGGGCGATCGCGCGCTCTTCGACAAGACCGCCGCTGCGATCCGCCAGTGCATGGTGTTCGAGGTGACCTTCCGCTCCACGCTGGTGACCACGGCGGCCGATCGCGTCTCCACCATCACCGGCACGGGCAGCGCCACCCTCGCGCTCGGACCCGACATGGAGGAAGCGGGCTACGAGTTCACCGCCGGCCCGCAGGGCGCGGTGGTGCCACTCGTCTGGTCGAACGTGACGATGACCAGCAAGGACTGCACCTTCGACATCACACCCTCGCCGCCCACGCCCTACAACTTCTGGCTCGCGCTCGACACCGGCAAGAAGGCGGCGGGCACGGTCGAGGTGGCCGCCGAGGGTGCGGAAGAAATGGCGGGTGACATGTCGCCCACCGGTGGCGAGAACCACATCGTCGTCGCCGAATGCAAGCGCCAGACCGGGCTGCCCATGCTGGACAAGCTCAAGTTTGGCAAGAAGAAGAGCGCCGACACCGGCCTGCCGACGCGGATGATAATCTTTGGCGACGCGTGGACGGCGCTCTACGGCGGCATCGACGATCCGCCGATCATGGGCGGAGGCTCGCCGGCCGAGGGCCTGAAGGGCATCACCGGCATGCTCGGCAGGATGAGCCAGCTCGGCACCGACCCGGACGCCGCCGCGGAGAAGCTCGAGAACGACCCCGACATGCTCGACGAGGAGATGCAGCAGATCGGGGCCGACGATGCGACGCTCGACAAGATGCAGAACAACTTTCGCATGGAGCTGGAGGCGCTGCCGGTTGGCGGCGCGGTGTTCGGTCGTTACACGGCCAATCGCACCAAGCCCCTGCCGGGCGGGCAAGGCACCGTGCAGGAAGACACCGAGATCGTCGTCACTCACAAGTCGGGTGCTGCCGCCAATCGCTGAGATCAGTTGAAAAGGTGCCCAGCACTCTTTCCGCCGCCAAATGCGCCGGCTCAGCGGCGTACGAACTCGATGGTGCGCCGCGCGAGTTCCGCCGGCTGGTCCTCGACGATGTAGAAGCCCGCGTCGGCCAACAACGCATGATCCTGGCCCCTGCAGCCGGGCAGGTGCGCGAGCAGGCGCTCCGGCCCCATGGCGGTTCCGGCAAATGACGCGCTGAACAGGGTCAGCACCGGCCGCTGCCAGTGCGCCAGCGTTTCCCATGCGGCGATATTGGCGGGCACCGCGGCGTCGTCGGGCAACACCGGCAGTATCATCGGGAAGCGCCGTGGCCCGCTCTTGTAGGACTCGTCGGGGTAGGGCGCATCGTAGGCGGCGATGATCTCCGGCGCGAGCGGCTGTGCCACGCCGGCCTTGACCATCTCGCCCTGGGGGAACCTCGGCAGCGCCAGCATCTCGGCACGCCAGTTCAGGAACCACTCGCGCCCCGGCGAGTCGCCCTTCGGCAGGCTGGTATTCATCAGCACGAGGCGTGCGAACACCTCGGGCGTGGCGGCGGCAATCCGCAGTCCAAAGAAGCCGCCCCAGTCGAACAGGAAGCCCGTGGTCGCGCGCAGGGCCAGGGCCCGGCAGAACTCCTGCAGCCAGTCGACGTGGTCCTCGAAGGCGTAGTCTTCCTCGCGCGGCAGCTTGTCGGAGCGGCCGAAGCCGATGTAGTCGGGGGCCACGACGCGCAGGCCGGCCGCCGTGAACCTCGGGACCAGGTGGCGGAAGATGTAGCTCCAGCAGCCCTGCCCGTGCAGGCAGAGCACGACCGGCGCATCCGGCGGGCCCTCGTCGAGGTAATGCATCCGCAACGGCCCGTAGCGGGAATCGGCGATGTGCACATAGTGCGGCGCGTAGGGAAAGTCCG
>JAKLLP010000326.1 GCA_023150055.1 Gammaproteobacteria bacterium
TGACGGGTAAGGATCGCCCGGAGGCGGGAGTCTCCGAACAAAGCGAGTATCGATGAACGAGGGCGGGAGCGACCGCGGAGACCTCCCGCCGCAAGGGCGGTCCATCCGTCGCGCTGACCGCCATCAGCGCGCCAGTCTCACCCCAACGGCTTCCCCGCCAATGGGCGGAACCTTTTTTTCGCGCATGACCACGACCTGCACCGTGACCATCTGGGCAGCGTCGACCGGCTGAGCTGGGCCGGGGGCAACACCAAGAAGGAGCTGCACGCGACGCGGCGGCCGCTCAGACGGCCAGGCAGTAGATCGGTCTTTGCCTCGCGAGCGGTGCAGGGGGCGGCACCGGTGCGGGCGTATCGCGCTCGAGCGGAGTCAGGGTGTCGAGTTGGTTTTTTTGCTGCCCCCGGGCTTTCTCAAGATGCCGCAGCAACGCGACGCGCTTTTTTCCCGGGTGCGTTCCCCCGCCGCAACAGTGGCGCGAGGTGCTGGCCGGTGAAGGAGCGTTCGTGCGTGGCGACCTGCTCGGGCGTTCCCACCGCGATGATCTCCCCGCCGCCGTCTCCGCCCTCCGGCCCGAGGTCGATGATCCAGTCGGCACACTTGATGACATCGAGGTTGTGCTCGATGACCACCACCGTGTTGCCCTGGTCGCGAAGGCGGAGCAACACGGTCAGCAGTTGCGCGATGTCGTGGAAATGCAGGCCGGTTGTCGGTTCGTCGAGGATGTAGAGCGTGCGCCCGGTGGCGCGCTTGGCGAGTTCCCGCGCGAGCTTGACACGCTGCGCCTCGCCGCCGGAGAGGGTGGTGGCGTTCTGCCCGAGCCTGACGTAGGCGAGGCCGACGTCGATCAGCGTCTGCAGCTTGCCGGCTATCGCCGGGACGTTCGCCATCAGCGCCAGCGCTTCCTCGACGGTCATTTCCAGCACTTCGTGGATGTTGTGCCCCCGGTAGCGCACGTCGAGCGTTTCGCGCTCGTAGCGGCGGCCCTCGCAGACATCGCAGGGCACGTAGACATCCGGCAGGAAGTGCATTTCTACCCGGATCACGCCGTCGCCCTGGCAGGCCTCGCAGCGCCCGCCCTTGACGTTGAAGCTGAAGCGGCCGGGACTGTAGCCGCGGGAGCGCGCTTCCTGCGTCGCTGCGAACAGTTCGCGGATGTGCGTGAACACACCGGTGTAGGTGGCCGGGTTGGAGCGGGGTGTGCGCCCGATCGGGCTCTGGTCGATGTCGATGACCCGGTCGATATGCGCGAGACCCTCGACCGAGTCGCAGGGCGCGGCGTCGTGGCTCGTCCTGCTGAGCCATTCGGCGGCCTTGCGGTAGAGCGTGTCGTTCACCAGCGTCGATTTCCCGGAGCCCGACACGCCGGTGACGCAGGTCATCAGGCCGACGGGAAACGCCGCGTCGACGCCCTTGAGGTTATTACCGCGAGCCCCCTGCAGGACGACCTGCAGTTGCACGTCGAAAGGCCGGCGGCGGTCTGGCAGGGGCACTGCGCGTCGGCGAGCGAGATAATCGCCGGTGATCGAGGCCGGTGCGGCCATGATGTCCTGTACGCTGCCCTCGGCGATCACGGCGCCGCCGTGAGCGCCGGCGCCGGGACCGAGGTCGACCACGTGATCGGCGCTGCGGATCGCCTCCTCGTCGTGTTCCACCACCAGCACCGTGTTGCCGGCGTCGCGCAGCCGCTTCAGCGTACCGAGCAGGCGCTGGTTATCGCGCTGGTGCAGGCCGATCGAGGGCTCGTCGAGCACGTACAGGACGCCCACCAGGCCAGAGCCGATCTGGCTCGCGAGCCTGATGCGTTGCGCCTCGCCGCCAGACAGCGTCTCGGCGCTGCGCTCCAGGGTCAGATACTCCAGCCCGACATCGGCGAGGAAGCGCAACCGGCTGCTGATTTCGCGGGCAATGCGCGCCGCGATCTCGCCCCGCCAGCCTTCCAGCTCGAGTCCCGCGAAGAAGCCGAGTGCCTGGCTGACCGACATCGCGGCCACCGCCGGCAGGGGGCGCCCTTGCACGTAGACATTGCGGGCGGCGACATTCAGGCGGCTTCCCTGGCAGTCCGGACAAGGCTGGTGACCGAGGTAACGCGAGAGTTCGTCGCGGACCAGCGCGGACTCGGTCTCGCGGTAACGCCGCTCGAGGTTCGGCAGGATCCCCTCGAAGGCATGGCGACGGGTGACGGTGGTGCCGCGGCCGGTGAGGTAGCGAAACGATATCTCCTCGCCGTCGCTGCCGTGCATCAGCATCCGCCGGATTCTCGCTGGCAGTTGTTCGAACGGCGTCTCGAGGTCGAATCCGTAATGCGCCGCCAGCGACTGCATGAGCTGGTAGTAGTAGGTGTTGCGCCGGTCCCAGCCGCGAATGGCGCCGCCGGCCACCGACAGGTTCGGGTGACGGACGACACGCTCCGGGTCGAAGAACTGCCGCACACCGAGACCGTCACAGCCGCTGCAGGCGCCCGCGGGGTTGTTGAACGAGAACAGTCGCGGCTCGAGTCCCGCGACGCTGTAGTTGCAGACCGGGCAGGCGAAGCGATTGGAATAGATCGTCTCGGTCGTCTTCGGCTCGTCCATGGAGGCGGTGCGAACCACGCCGTCGGCCAGCCCGAGCGCGGTCTCGAAGGATTCCGACAGCCGCAGGCCGATATCGGGGCGCACGCGGAAGCGGTCCACCACGACTTCGATCGTGTGCTTGCGCCGCGCATCGAGCTTGGGCAGCGCCTCGAACTCGTGCACCTTGCCGTCGATCCGGGCACGCACGAAACCGCGCGCCCGCAGGTCGCGGAGGAGCTGGGCGTGCTCCCCCTTGCGGTCCTGGACCACCGGCGCGAGCAGCATCAGCCGGGTGCCCTCCGGCATGGCCAGGACATGGTCGACCATCTGGCTTACCGTTTGCGCGGCGAGTTCCAGGCCATGCTCCGGGCAACGTGGCGTGCCGGCCCGGGCGTAGAGCAGGCGCAGGTAATCGTAGATCTCGGTGACGGTGCCGACCGTCGAGCGCGGATTGTGGGAAGTCGACTTCTGCTCGATGGAAATCGCCGGTGAGAGGCCCTCGATGTGGTCCACGTCGGGCTTGGCCATCATGGAGAGAAACTGCCGGGCGTAGGCGGACAGCGACTCGACGTAGCGGCGCTGGCCTTCGGCGTAGATCGTGTCGAAGGCGAGCGAGGACTTGCCCGAGCCCGACAGCCCCGTGATCACCACCAGCCGCTCGCGCGGCAGGTCGAGGTCGATGTTGCGC
>JAKLLP010000327.1:0-1357 GCA_023150055.1 Gammaproteobacteria bacterium
CGTTCGACCAGCCATGGAAAGCGCAGAGCGAAGGTGCAGTGGGGGCTTACTGGGGCGTGTTCGACGTCTACAGGGAGGCGAAGTTTCCGTTCAAGGCCCCGATCGTGCGCATTCCTGAATGGCCGACACTGGCCGGAATAGCCATCATCCTCGCGGTCCTCATGATGGCGCTGCTTTACGTCGACAGCCGGGTGCCGGCCCTGCCGGGTCGGGGTTTTCTCGCGCTGGTGACCTATACCACCGCCACGGCGCTGGTGTGGATCGGATACGATTTTTCGCACCAGTACATGTCGGTGACGACCGTGCTCGTGGGGATCGTCTTGCTGCTGGGCACCGCCGCAACGATCGCCATCCTGCTGTCGGAAACCCACGAGTGGGTGGAGGCGCAGTGGGCCACGGCATGGCGGCGGCGCGTGGGTGACTGCGGTTCTGCCGTCGAGTTGGCGCACGTGTCGATTCATGTCCCGTGCTACAACGAGCCCCCGGACATGGTCATGCGCACGCTCGATGCTCTGGCCGCTCTCGACTATCCGGATTTCGAAGTCATCGTCGTCGACAACAACACCTGTGACGAAGCGGTCTGGCGTCCCGTCGAAGCCCATTGTCGCCGGTTGGGTGAACGATTCCGGTTTTTCCATGTCGCCCCGCTGGCGGGATTCAAGGCCGGCGCGCTCAACTTCGCCCTGCGCCATACGGACCCGGGCGCAACCGTCATTGCAGCGATCGACAGTGACTACATCGTGGAGCCGTCCTGGTTACGCGAACTGGTGCCGGCCTTCGCCGAGCAGCCGCGCCTCGCCATAGTCCAGGCGCCGCAGGATTATCGAGACGGGGAGCAAAGTGCTTTCAAGGCAGCTTGCTACACGGAGTACGCGGGTTTCTTTGCTGTTGGCATGGTGACACGCAACGAGCGCAACGCGATCATCCAGCATGGCACGATGACACTCGTGCGCCGTGCGGCCCTGGAGCAGGTGGGGGGATGGGGGGAGTGGTGCATTACCGAGGACGCTGAGCTTGGTCTGCGGCTGTTCGCTGGTGGCTGGGACGCCGTTTATGTTCCCGAGTCCTTCGGGCGCGGGCTGATTCCCGATAATTTCACGGACTTCCGCAAGCAGCGGTTCCGCTGGGCATGTGGCGCCATGCAGATTCTGCGATATCACGCGCGCGAGTTCTTCAGCCCGAAGACTTCGCGTCTCACCGTCGGTCAGCGCTATCACTTCCTTGCCGGATGGCTGCCGTGGATTGCCGACGGTGTCAATCTGCTGTTCAACCTGGCGGCGCTGACGTGGTCCGTGCTGATGATCGCGGCGCCGACGGTGATCGACCCGCCCCTCGTCGTCTTTTCCATCATGCCACT
>JAKLLP010000327.1:1367-3229 GCA_023150055.1 Gammaproteobacteria bacterium
AACGGCCAAGTCCCTCGATCTCTATCGCAACTGCGTCGGGGCCCGGCTGGTGCAGATTGCCGCCGCGTCCGTCGCGGGGCTGTCGTTGTCGCATACCGTGGCCCGTGCGGTGCTCGCCGGTCTTTTTCGCAGCGAACATGGCTTTTTCCGCACGCCGAAGCAGGGCAGGCGGCGTCGAGTCCTGGCCGCCATCCGCGAGGCCCGTGAAGAATGGTTGATGGCGGTCGCCCTTTCGATCGCAGCGATAGGCGTGGCCTGCATCGATATGATGGACAGCCCTGATCGTGGCATGTGGGTGATCGTCCTGCTGGTTCAGACGATTCCCTACTGGGCAGCGGTCATCATGTCTCTCGTGAGTGCGGCGCCGCTGCCGGCGACAGCCATCGGCGTGCCAGTTGATTACCTCACGCGTGTCGCCGACCGCCCGGGGGCGGTAGATTTTCCGGTGGCTGTCGAGAAACTCGGTTGAAGCAGGGGGGTGCCGGTGAGAACCAGGCCGCTCGATGGTGACAACCGTTAGTCGAGTCGGCGTTCGGTCATCCCTGCGTCAGCCGCGCGCGATCCGCGCCTTGCCGGTGGCTGCGCCTCCGGCGCCGAAGCGCCCGGGCGCGTAGATCCAGGTCTCCGGGTCGCGGTTCTCGGGCGCCGCGAAGAGCGGGTGCGCGTCCTCTGGACAGCGTCCCCGGTCACCGGGCTTCCGGCCGTGAAAGCGGCGTCACCGGCGCGTCGTCGGCCGTCGTCATGACGGTGCCCGGCGCCATCTCGCCGGTCGCCAGCGCCTTGATGTAGTCGACGGAGGCGATGTGGCAATAGCTCTGCCCCTGGAAGCGCTCGGGCAGGAGCATCGTCACCCAGCTGTCGTAGTCCTGGAAGAGTCCCGGCGAGTTGAGATGGATGCGGCCGTCGGCGCCGAGGAAGCTCAACTGGAAGTCGGCGAGATAGCTCCGTCCGGTGGTGTACGGCTCGTTCTCCTCGACGACGAAACCGGCTGCGGCCCGGGCGGCGGCAGCCTGGCCCGACTGGCGCAGCTCCTCGACGGCCTGCGCCTGCACGCGACGCGTGATGTCCGCGCAGAAGCGCTGTTCACCGGCGGCCTCGGCCCCGTGGGCGGCGCGCAGGTGGGCGGCGGTCTTTACCTTGCAGGACACCATGATGGGCCGCTCGCCCGCGTAGCTCACGACCTGGAAGATCGCCAGCGGTTCGACCATGGGCTTGGAATGCCGATACGCCGGCATGTCGGTGAACACCGTGATGTCACCCTGCAGGTCGGTATCGGCGAGGATCTTCTGTACCTCGATGCAGAACTCGCCCGAGTCCGGCGGCGGCAGCGCCAGCGAGGCGGCCGGGCTGCATAGAATCGCGCAGGCGAGCAGGGGCCGCAGCGGGTGGCGCTCCAGGGGCATGGGGTCGTCCTCCTTCAGGATCGGTGCCTGTCCTTTATCACGATCTTACCGTGCGCAGGCCGGCTTTAGCGGTGAACGTGCGCGGCATGGACATCACCGGGTGGGCGGTCGCGCCCGTCCTCGGGCGGCAACAGGAGCGCGGCGTGACGCATGCCGTCGGGACGGCAGCGCCGCCGTGCTAGTCTCCTCCAGGCCCTCGGCGCACAGCCCGGGAAGCATGCCGCGCGCCGCATCGCGGTCGAGCATCTGGTGGTGCGGCAGCGCCTTGCCCGCCGAGAGCAGGACGAAGAGCCACATGCCGGCGCGGAGCGTTGCCCGGCCGCGGCGCCCGCCGCGATAGATCGGCACCAGGAGCGGCAGCGGCCGCACCAGGTGCGGCGCGGTACGGAGCAACGTCTCGCGCTCGTGCAGCGACTCGTAGACGAGACCGAGTTCGGCATACTCCAGGTAGCGCAGCCC